>JADZAS010000015.1:300000-477818 GCA_020852515.1 Phycisphaerales bacterium | reverse complement strand
CTCCATGATATTGGAAGTACTTCGGCAGTGCGCAACGATTAACAAGGAGTTCGCAGTCTGCTGCGGAACTGCAATAATATCAGGAAGCTCGGCTGCGCTGTCATTGCGGATGGTGCAGGAAGCAAGAACGAATACCATAATGGCAACGAATTGCAGTGGCCGCATGTTCCTCCCTCTCGTGTTCTGGCTAAGAACACGGGGCAGTTACGTTTAGCAAGGCACGAAAACGGGGGCACGAAAACGGGACAGGAACGTTTATCAGGTCTGCTCACGCCGTTACCGCCTTCCGCGGCCGGCCGCGCGGCCGAAACGTGTGCTCCAAGAGCCAGCGCCGCCGCCGTCCGCCTCACCAACGACGAATGGTAGCCTCCACCGCCGGCGAAGGTGCCCATGCGATCGACGCCGCGATGGAGCACGCGGTACACGTAGCTGCCAAGGGTCGGTCGAGCCGTGCGAGGCAAGAGAAGTTCCAGCCGCGCCGCCCGCGAAGCGCAATGCTCTGGCGAAGATAAACGTACCTGTCCCGGTTTCTTGCCCGAGCCAAACATACCAATCCCGCCTTCTTACCCTCCGATTCGTGCCAGTCTACCAGTCTCGTTTTCCTACGCCAGTCTTGCTTTCCTGCCCCGCACTGATCCGCACTCTGGACATTTCATCGACCGATAGCCGGTGAGGGCATAGCCACAACTGATGCACCTTCCCGTGGCGCGGCGCCGAATCCCTCTGAAGCCATAGAATAATGTAGTGAGCAGAGCATATATTGTTGTGGCGGCGATGAAGTGCCACCATACGTGCGTCCAAATCGGTCGAAGAGGCAGTATACCATCGAGGTCCAGCTTCGCGTCTACCGGCTGGTCCGTCAATTGGAGTCCTCCCAAGACCGAAGCCGTCCCGCCCTCTTCTCGCCGTATCTCACACCACGCTAGAAGCCATGGCCAACCTCTGGCAAGAATCTTGCGCGATTGTGTATCGGTCCTATCAAAAGGAACCGAGATCACAAGGCTAAGCCACTCACCATATGATCTAATCCACGGAAGAAAGTCGCTCTCCGGCCTGGAATGCACGGCAGTGGCGATGTTCGCCATTGGCCGCGTCTCTACGTACACTGCGCCCGCTGCTCTTTGTAGGCCGATGGCTGTGATAATGGTGGGATTGCCTGCAGGAAAGAACTCAAGTTGTAAATTGCCATCTCTTGGCGAGGCTAAAAGACTTCCTAGCAAAGATAGAATCATTGTACCCGCGGCGAACAAAGCTGCGCCGAGCGCGAAGACGAGGACTCTTTGCCGCATGGCGCTCTCTCCGAGAATATCTTCGTTTTCCAAGAACGGCTAAATCGGGAGAGAAAACGGGACAGGTACGTTTATCAGGTCTGCTCATGCCGTTACCGCCTTCCGCGGCCGGCCGCGTGGCCGAAACGTATGCTCCAACAGCCAGCGCCGCCGCCGTCCGCCTCACCAACGACGAATGGTAGCCGCCACCACCGGCGAAGGTGCCCATGCGATCGACGCCGCGATGGAGCACGTGGCAGGCGTAGCCGCCAAGGGTCGGTCGAGCGATACGAGGCAAGAGAAGTTCCAGCCGCGCCGCCCGCGAAGAGCAATGTTCTGGCGAGAATAAACGTACGTGTCCCGCTTTCTTTCCTGTCCCGCTTTCTTTCCCCCCGTGTACTTCCCGTATGAAGTTACACTCCAATATCCCATGCCGAGCGCCGCAAGCGAGGTCCATGCAACGATGCTGGTGATTATGACTGCCCACCGAAGACCTATCATATCCAGACCCGGCGGGGTAGTGATTGCGGATGCGCCGCACTCGGGGCAAATAGAATGTTCCCTCGCGCGGAGATCATAGCCACATCTCGTGCACTCATTCGCCCTGAGACGGCGTCGCGCGCGAGCGCGCCGAATAAGGGCGGGAACAAACGCCAACACGCCCGCCACGATGGAATAGAATACTGTATTCAAGCAATACGGTAGTATCAACGGCATCAATGGGAGAGCGCGGGCATGATGAACGGGCGCCGGGCCCCATGTCTTATCATCGGGCAATCTCAATCCTCGGGTAAGCAATGTGTGGTTGCCTCGAAAGCGCCATGTCGCCGTCATGCACTTGAACGGAAGGCCTGCGAGATCCCTGCGTGTCCATGTTTGCGTTGAACGATCATAGATCTCTGAATACCTTCCGAGCTCGACATGATGTCGATCGTAGCGGAAGAAGAAGTACTGAATGCGTGTGACGCTGTGATCATCACCTGAAACGGAGTAAGGAGCATAATTCGCGTATCCGGGTAATATCCAAGCCACCAATAGTGTAGCTATCACTCCACACATGACTAAGTGGCATATGACCGAAACAAGCAAAAGGCGTGGTCGGGGCAAGAAAACGGGGGAGAAAACGGGACAGGGGGAGAAAGCGGGACAGGTACGTTTATCAGGTCTGCTCATGCCGTTACCGCCTTCCGCGGCCGGCCGCGCGGCCGACACGTATGCTCCAAACCCAGCGCCGCCGTCCGCTTCAGCCGCGACAGGCTGCAGTCCTCCCGGGCAATGTAACGGAAATCGCCTGCCCCGTCAAGGGCCTCGCTCCGGCGGGACCACGCCGCCGCTGGACCGGGTCGGAGCGCAGCCGGACTCCCCGCAGCGCGTTCCGGCCCCAACCCACCCCCCCACCCCCGATTGCTCTTTCCCTCCAGCCTGATAAGGTTCTGGGTCGATTCAACCAGCGGGGCGGCGAGCCGACTCGACCGGCCGCGCTCCGCGTGCCCATCATGCCCAGGAACCGCAACACCCCGGCGCTGTTTGAAGTCTTCGGCCGCACACCCACAGCGCCGAGCCACCCGCATCGCGTCGAGGTGCCGCCGCCGCCCAGCCCGCCGCGCGTGCACGTCGAATCGATCGCGCCCGACACCGCCGCGGCCCCTGCCGGCCCGATCTCGCCGCGCATCATCCGCCTGCCGGTGGGCTACATCTACGTCGCCGTCGCCGTCGCCGTGCTGCTCATCGTCGGGTCCTACTTCGTCGGCCTCAGCCGCGGCCGCCAGCAGGGCCTCGCCTCGACGCAGGACACCGGCGGCGGCCCGCTCATCGAAGACCCCACCCTCGGCGAAGGCATCGGCAACCCCGACGCCGGCGCCAACCAGCAGCCCCAGGGCGCTTCGCCCTCCACCGCCGGCCAGGGCGGCAACGCCGCCGCCCGCCAGCCCAATCCCGGCCCGGCTCCGACCGGCCTCGGCGGCCGGGCCTTGGACCGCGACACCCGCCAGGCGGGGCTGAATTACATCATCGTCGAGCGCTTCGACCCCGCCGAGGCCTGGGCCGTCAAGGAGTTTCTCAAGCGCAACGGCGTTGACGCGCTGGTTCTGGCGGACAACAATCCCTCTCTGCTGCAGGTGGTCACGGCGCAGGGATTCAAAGGCTGGCAGACCGATTCAGCGGCCCAGGCCCTCTATCGCCGGATCCAGCAGCTGGGCCAGCAGTGGAAGGCAAGAGAAGGCGGGTCCAAGGACTTTTCGCAGAGTTTCGCCAAGCGCCACACGTAACACCGCCGCCGCGGGCCCATGACACCGCGACGGCTCAAAAAGCATCAAGACCAGTAAGGCGGCCAAAATGAGCCTCGATCGCAGTTTGAAATCCGGCAGCAGCCTCGCCCAGCACCGCAGCGTGCTTACCCGCGCCGAGCGCATCACCAAGATGAAGAGCGAAGGCAACTTCGGGCCCGACGGCTCGCCGCTGGGCCTGCCCAAGACCCTCTCGCCGCGCCTGGCCGTCCGCAAGAAGGTCAAGGTCAAGAAGGCCGAGGAGGGCGCCGAGGGCGAAGCCGGCGCTGCCGCCCCCGCTGCGGCCGCACCAGCCGCCGCCCCGGCCGCCAAGGGCAAGAAGTAAGCCCGCAGCGCCTTTCGCCGATAATCCCGAGCGATTTCGGCATTTGCAATTCAATCATCTGGCGCGGAGGCCCACGCGGGCTTCCGCGTTGTTTTTGGCTGTTGTGAGCGGCTGCAGACACCCCGCCGCCCGCCCCGGCTCGTGCCGCGATGCGTACGAACCGCGCGAACCTCTGAAAAATCAGGATTATTCGTACCCCGGTCGCGATTAATGTGGTATTCTGACCCCATACTACTCGGGGGAGAGCGGCCGGTCCGCGCCGGCCCGTGGGTTCGCGTTTTCCACTTTTTTGGCACTGGCTGCTGAGAGAAAGACAAGAGGGATGTGTCCATGAACCACCGGATGATCGCATTAGTCCTTACTGGCGGAGCACTTACCGCAGCCGCAACCCAGCTGCGCGTCCAACCCGCCACCACCATCCCGGCCAGCGCCCGCGTCCAGCCGGTGTCGGCCATCTCGCCCGATGCCGACGCCGTGCCCGCCTGGGCTGATGCGCTTGGCGGCGATGCCACGCTGCAGGGCCAGTACCTCGACGTCGAGGTATCCGGGCTGACCAGCCTCAGCCAGCGCGGCCGCATCGGGTCATATCCCAGCGGCCGGCTGGGGCTCGCGGGCGCGACCACCTCATGTAACATCGGCAATATCGAGGTGCCGTGGTTCCGGCAGATGGATCCGCGCCACCCGTTCATTGCGCAGAATCTCTATCGTGTTAACTCCGCCGGCACGCTCGAGCAGATCGGCACATCGTGGCTCAAGCACGGCTTCTTCGCCGCCGACGCGTCCGGCTGCGGCAACTGCCAGGCCAACCTCGGCGATGATCACCTCAACCTCGGCTGCCAGGATACCTACGGGTCGGGCAACAACTCCGACCGCACCTGGCTCGGGCCGCGGCACGAGGTCGAGCCGCTCACCGGCTTCTGGGATCCGTGCGGCTCGTACTTCGACATCGCCGACGGCTCGCAGCCCGACTGCCGCGAGTCGCCGCACACCAGCGGCCTGAGCCCCATCGACCACATGCTCCAGGTCGATGACGCCGACCTCGACGTCTCGGGCGCGCAGTTCTACTACGAGTCCTACTACGTCATCGCCGACGAAGACAACAACCTCAACAACGTCAGCTATCGCCGCGCCACCGTCAGCCGCTCCAGCAACACCTGGTCGTTCTCGCATCCCGAGAACATGGTGCGCGGCATGTTCATCATGAACTGGGGCGACTACCACCACTTCGTCAACGACCGCACGCACGGCGACGGCATCATCGCCACGCGCGTCGTGCCGCTGGGCGGCAACACCTACCGCTACGAGTACTGCGTCTACAACCACACGCTCTGGCAGGGCATCAACTCCTTCAGCGTCTCGCTGCCCGCCGGCGTCAACGTGAGCAACCTCACCTTCCACGCGCCGCAGTCCGATGGCGAGCCGCACGGCAACGAGGCGTGGAGCGGCAGCGTCGGCCCCGACGCCGTCACGTGGAACTGCGATGACTTCAACACCAACGAGTTCGCCAACACGCTGCGCTACGGCACGGTGTACACGTTCACCTTCGACGCCGACGCAGCGCCCAAGGCCGGCAGCGCCCTGCTCGGCCTGCACAAGCCCGGCGACATCAGCAGCCTCACCATGGGCTGCGTGACACCCGGCGTGCCCAGCGGCGCCGAGCCCGCGGGCCTGGCCATGACCATGACCGAAATGCATCGCGGCCAGCGGACCACCTGGCGCGTCACCGGCCTGCGGCCGGGCGAACGCGTCTACTTCGCGTACAGCGAAGCAGGCCTCAACGATCGCATCATCGGCATCGGGCCGACGCACCTGCCGGCGCTGGGCCTGGACGTGGAGATCCTCACGCCGGGCGCGATCTTCGCCAACGTTCGCGCCGACGGCAACGGCGTGGCGACGCTGCTTGGCAACATCCCCGTCGATGCACCGCTCGAGAAGACGGCGTTCCAGGCGGTCGCGCCTCGCACCAACGGCGAGTCGGTGAAGTCGAACGTGGAGTTGAGGGAGATTCTGCCGTAAGAGAGGCACCAGGCATTGGGCACCAGGCATTAGAGTTAGAAGGCATCGAGGCATCGAGTTAATATGCAAGAGCCGCCGGCGGGAGCCGGCGGCTTTTGCTTGCGCTGTTTGTTTGCTCTCAACTCCTCTTCCCCTGGGAGAGGGCGGGGTGAGGGCGGCTTTGTCTACTCTTAACATGAGGGGCGCCTGGCCGCTCTGCTGCTCTGGGCGCGCTTTGCGAACTCTGTGGTAAGTCTGCCGGGCAAATGGCGTGCCGCGCACGGGGGTGCGCGTGAAGAGCGCACAGGTGCGCTCGCGGGGGCGCACGGAGGTGCAAAAGTGAGCATGGGCGTGCGGCGCGACGATGCGCGCCTTTACCCAGAGCGCCAAATGAGCGCGGCGTTTGAACGATTTTGGTCGATTTTGATTTTTCTGAGGGGGATGGCTGGAAGTTTTAATCCGTTTTTCTGCGTTTTCAGAGGCTCCGCGCACAAAGCGCACCTGAGGTGGTGCGCCGGCGCGCGACGGCGATCTCGACTCACCACGGAGCCACGGAGGACACGAAGCATCGAGGAGTCCTGGCAAGATTGCGCACCAGCGCGCGACGGCCGGACCGGCCGACGGCACGGGGGTTGCTGAGGGGAGGAGAGGGATTGGCGGCGAGGCCCCAGGCACTTGACGCCAGGGGAAGCGCCCGGCAGCCGGGGGAAAGGCATCTCACGCGGAGCCGCGGAGTTCGCAGAGAGGTCTTTCACTACGAAGGGTTGGAGGTTGAGAGCGAGCACGAAGAGAGTCTGCGGCGAAGAGGCGCAGAAGACGCAAGGTGGAGCGGGCGGAAGTAACGAGTCGGATGTCGAGACCCCTGACCTTGACCGAACAACGGTCGCGGTTACGCTGGTATCCGATGGATCCTGCCCGCCAGCAACGCCTGTCTGAGTTCGTCGAGTGGACGCAACAGCACATCACCGGCGATGAAAAGGGCGAGGCGCAAATATATCTCGATCATCTGCTCAGAGCATTCGGTCAGCGTGGTCTGCTTGAAGTCGGCGGCACGCCGGAGTTCCGCATTCGCCAGAAGACTGACGACCACTCCGGCGTGACGTTTGCTGACTACGTCTGGAAGCCGGTCGTGCTCATCGAGATGAAGAAGCGCGGCACCGATCTGCGCCGACACTTCCGCCAGGCGTTCGACTACTGGATTCACAGCGTGCCGAATCGCCCGGCGTACACGGTGCTGTGCAACTTCGACGAGTTTCATATCTACGACTTCAACGAGTCGCTCGAAGATCCGCTCGATACGCTGACGCTTGAGGAACTGCCGCAGCGGTTCGGCCCGCTGGCGTTTCTGTTCCCGACGAATGAGAAGCCGACGTTCCGCGTCGATCGTCTTGAGGTTACCAAGGCGGCGGCCGATCTGCTGGCGGCGGTCTACAACGTGCTGGCCAAGCGGCAGGATGTCGGGCCGACGACGGCGCAGCGGTTCATTCTGCAGACGCTGATCGCGCTCTTCTCCGAAGACATCGACCTGTTGCCCAAGTACTTCTTCACGCAACTGCTGGATGAGTGCATCGATCCGCCGAAGGCGTTCGACCTGCTGGACGGCATGTTCCGGGCGATGAATACGCCCGGTGGCGTGAGCGGCGGTCGGTACAAAGGTGTGCCGTACTTCAACGGGGGCATCTTCGCCACGCCGGCGCCCGTGGAACTGGGCGGCGACGAAGTAAGCCGTTTGAAGCGGGCGTCGGAGTACAACTGGGCGCACATCTCGCCGGACATCTTCGGCACGATCTTCCAGCATTCGATGAACGATGCCGAGCGGCACAAGTACGGCGGGCACTACACGACGCCGACGGACATCATGAAGATCGTCAAGCCGACGATTGTCGACCCGTGGAGAACGGCGATCGCCGAGGCGCGGAAGATCGAGCAACTGATGGCTCTGCGGCAGCGGCTCTACTCGTTCCGCGTGCTCGATCCGGCCTGCGGCTCGGGGAACTTTCTGTATATCGCGTATCGCGAATTCAAGCGCATCGAAGCGGAACTCGTCGAGCGGATCGCCGAGGTCTCAACCGCCAGGGACCGGGCTCAACCCGTGTTCGGCTTCGTCACGTCCAAGCAGTTCTTCGGGATGGACATTGTTCCTTTCGCGGTCGAGCTGGCGAAGGTGACGATGACGCTGGGGCACAAACTGGCAATCGATGAGCTGCACGTTGATGAGCCGGCGCTGCCGCTGGACAACCTCGATGAGAACATCCGCTGCGTTGATGCGCTGATCGACTGGCCGATTGACGGCTCGACGCCGGCGGACTTCGATCCAAAGAAGAAGCGGGAGCGCACGCCGTGGCCGAAGGCGGATGTGATCATCGGCAATCCGCCGTTTCTCGGGGCCAAGCGTCTCAAGCCGGAGCGCGGCGCGGACTACGTGAACGCGGTTCGCAAGGCGTACCCGAAGGTGCCGGGCATGGCGGACTACTGCGTGTACTGGATCGCGCGGGCTCAGGAGCATCTGCCGATGTGCACTCCGGCCGATCCGCTGCGCGGCCGAGCGGGCCTGGTCGGGACACAGAACATCCGCAACAACAAGTCGCGCGAGGGCGGCTTGGATCAGGTCGTCAAGTCTGGAACGATCGTGGAGGCCGTGGACAATCAGCCGTGGTCGGGCGAGGCGAACGTGCACGTGTCGATTGTGAACTGGGTGAAGCACGAGCCGCCGCCGACGAAGATCGCCGGTGCGGAGTATGAGACGGGGGCATTTGACACGAAGCGCCTTCTGATTCCTGAGCGGAAGAAGCTGTGGTACCGGATTGATGCGGCGATGCCGCTGTTTCCGGCGCCGGCAGGGAAACGAAGGCGTTCGACGACCGTCGCGGGCAAGCGTGGAAGTCCCCGGAAGGACAAGTCTTTTGAATTGACGTTCCGAGAAGCGACGTTTCTCAACTCTGCACTTTCAGATCAAGTTCCACTTGGGGCCGCACACACGCTCTCCGTGAATGAGGGCTTCTGCTACACGGGCCAGTACCCACGACACGCCGGGTTCATGTTGTCTGGGCAAGAGGCTGCGAAACTACTCGCGGCAAATGCGGCTAATCGAGAGGTCGTACACCCTTTTGTTGTGGGAAGAGAATTCCTTGGTGGAGCGTTGGACAATCGATGGGTGATTGATTTTCAGCGACGAGACATTCTGGAAGCAAGTGCGTTCGCTGACGTGTTTGCGCACTTGAAGCAAGATGTCCTGCCGATTGTGAGGCGCAAAGCAGAACTTGAGCGAAAGCGAACCGGAAGGGACATCGGTCAGGATCAGAACTGGCTCCGGACGTGGTGGCAGCATTTTCGATCGCGTCCGGAACTCATTGCAAAGATCTCCGGACTGCGTCGCTATCTCGTTTGTTCCAGAGTTACTAAGCGCCCGATATTCGCCTTTCTGGATTCTGAACTTCGTCCGGGAGATGCGTTGTCGTGCTTCACGCTCGACGATGACTATTCGTTTGGCGTTCTGCAGTCCGACGCGCATTGGCGGTGGTTTGTTGCTAAGTGCTCTAAACTGAAATCGGACTATCGATACACACCAGAATCTGTTTTTGATACATTCGCGTGGCCGCAGGGCAATGGCTTTGATGGCCCTGCAGCGGCGAGAGTCGGCACTATCTCCGAGGCTGGGCGGCGCATTCGCCAGATTCGCGACGATGCCCTCAAGAACATGACGGGAGGATTGAGGGCCCTCTATCGCACGTTGGAGATTGATGGCAAGAACCCTCTCAAGGATGCTCACGCCGCGCTCGACGCGGCGGTGCTGGACGCCTACGGATTTGATCCGAAGAAGGACCTGCTCAAGCAGCTGCTTGATTTGAATCTGGAAGTCGCCCGGCGCATCGAACGCGGCCAGCCGGTCGTGGCGCCCGGCACCCCGCCGTCGTATCCACAGGACCGGCGGGCGGAGTTGGTGACAGAGGATTGCATTCGGGCGGGCCAGCCGCAGTAGAATGGCAGCACTCAGACTGCCTATGAATGGTAGAGCCAAATGACACGCTCACGATCCAAGAACACCGATTATGAAATCATCGAGGTGATTGAGGATCGTGCGCGCTTGGTTTATCGAGGCCACGTCGACAGTAAGCTGCGGATGTCGGCTGCAGGCTTCTCCATTACAATGTTCGTATCTTGTATCGGTGTGGCAATTGCAGCAGAGCCTAAGGAACCGTCGACCCTGCTCCCGGCAAGTATCTGGCAATTCATTTGGTGCGTAGCATCAATTGTGTCTCTGGCATGTGCGGTGTATTTCGCTGCGCGAGGTTGGGCTGGTTGGGAAAACGAGGATAGTTTTATCAGGAAGTTGAAAGAGTGGAGTCCGACGACAAGCACGGGAACAGTCGCGTCAACGGCGTCGGAGAGTGGAGACACTGCCACGGAGACCAGACCATGAAACTGGAAATGTTCTGCCTGTGCGAAGCAGCAAACGAGTCGCACGGGCGGCTGAATTTGCTAGGAGTGTTCGATAAGATTTACACAAAGTCCCTTCCGGCGGTGCATCCTCGGATGGTCGCCGTCGCGAGGATGCGACACCAAGAGACTGCTGATTCAACTCACAGAGTTGTTCTTACAATAGTACCGCCTTCGGAGCATGAACCTGTCGCCGAACTCGAAGTCAATGCGCAGTTCAAGAAGGCTGGGCCGGAAGGGTGGTCTGTGTCGCAGTTGATCCTTGCGATTGAACGATTGCGACTTGACGAAGAGGGTTCATACACGGTGCAGTTGTCGATGGATGGAGAGCCAATGTCCATGATTCCACTCTTCGTTCAGAAGCTGTCTGTCGACAGTTGAATTGCGGATGGTTCGGCATTGCGCGAGGTAAACGTAGGATTGGTTGGAGTGCGCGACGAGTGACCGCGTGCTGACGCGTGCGGCTCGATGTCGAGAGGTAATCTGCATGGTGGATGAAATGGATGCTTCGGCGGCCGATGATTTTTCGACGCGGCCAGGGTGTCTTGGGTTTCTGGCGCGGCTGCTCAATGCTGGTGGCGAATCCGGCAATCGCGCGGCGGTTGGTGCGAGCGAGGAGCCGCTGCCGTATCGGCGCAAGGACTGGCTGCTGAGCAAGGGGGAGCGGGCGTTTTATGAGGCGCTGTGCATGGCCGTGGACGCCAGGGCGCATCGCATCTTCTGCAAGGTGCGGCTGGCGGACCTTGTGTGGCTGCCCAAGGGCGTGAGCAAGCGGCAGTCGCACCAGAACCGCATTCAGAGCAAGCATGTTGATTTCGTGATCTGCTCGGCCGAGGGGTTGCGGCCGCTGTTGGTGATTGAACTGGACGACCGGTCGCACGAGCGCGAGGATCGGCGGCAACGCGATGCGTTTGTGGATCGGGCGTTGGCGGCGGCTGGGCTGCCGGTGTGGCACGCGCCGGCGGCGGCGGGGTATCGGGTGGAGGAGTTGGCCGAGCGGGTGCGGCGGGGGTGCGCTGAGAGGGTTGAGCCTTCGGCCGCGCTGGGTCCAGGGAGCTGAACAGGAGGGAAGGCGTCAGGACGGTCTCAGGCGTGCGATGCCTGGGCGTTGATGTGGAATCGAACCCATGCCTTGGTGCCTTGATCTCTCGTCGCCTTGATGCCTTCACGCTTTGGCGTGGACATCTACGCCGGTGCGTTCGCTTGGGGGGCTGAAGATGTCGAGGACGATGGATGTTTCGAGGGCCTGGGCCTGGTGCGGGATGTTGGGCGGGAGGTGGAGGACCTCGCCGGGGCCGAGGTCGAGGATGCGATCGGGGCCGGAGGCGGCGGGCAGGGTGAAGCGCATGAGGCCTGAGACGACGACGGCGAATTGTTCGTTGGGATGGTGGTGCATGGGCACGATGACGCCCTTGTGGAGGGTGACGTGCGAGATCATGCAGTGCTCGCCGAGCAGGCGGCGGCGGTCGATGAGCGGCGCGGGGTGATCGACGGGGAGGTCGGACCAGCGGCAGGCGGCGGCTTGGGGCATGGGGGATCCTCGGCGGGGTGCCGAGATAGTAGAGAGGCGAGAGGGGAGAGGAGGCGAGGGTCGCCGGCACGGAGTGCCGGGGCTGTGGGATGGGGCCTGGGACGGGGCGTTGGTGCGGGGAGTTGGGAGTTATGCGCGGCGGCGGCCGTAGAATAGGACGCTTTGCTGAGGGTGAGGCGTCTGGAGGAGTATGCGACCGCGCATTGATGCAACTCGACTTGCGGCGATGCTGATTGGCGTGATGTCGCTGCTGGCGGCGGCGCTGCTGCCGGGCGCGGCGCGGGCGCAGGGGCCGGACGCGACGGTGACGATCGGGGTGGATGCGTTTGGGCTTGGCGGGCAATGGCGGCCGGGGCTGGTGACGCCGGTGCATTTGACGCTGACGTATGCGGGCAACAAGCCGCTGCAGCCGGCGCTGGTGGTGTGGGAGCAGCGCGACGGCGACGGGGACATTGCGGAGATCAGCCAGGTGGTGGCGCTGAACCCGGGACGGAACCCGGTGTGGCTGTATGTGCCGGTGCGGTTCGGGGCGAATGCGTCGACGATCTGGGATGTGATCGTGTATGAGTATGAGAATGATCGGCGCGGGGCGCAACTGGCGGCGTCGCGCGCGACGGCGAACACGCAGCCGCGCGGCGAGGATCATAGTTTCATCGGCGTGGTGGGAACGCGGCCGGCGAACGTGACGGATTATGTGGTGGCGGGTCAGTTCCGCGATACGCCGCCCTGGGCGCACGAGGCGACGGAGGTGCTGAGCAACCTGACGGTGGAGAGCCTGCCGGACCGTTGGATGGGCCTGGCGCTGCTGGATGTGCTGGTGTGGACGCAGGGCGAGCCGGGGCAGCTGGGCATGGACCAGGCGCAGGCGATTGAGGATTGGATCGAGCGCGGCGGGCATTTTGTGATCGTGCTGCCGCAGGTGGGCGATTCGTGGAAGAGTTCGCGGCTGGACCCGGTGGCGCCCGAGGTGGTGGTGCAGCGTTTTGAGGGGATTGAACTGCGCGACAACGAAAGCAGCGGCGGGCTGCTGCGGCACCTTGGGCGGATGGACAAGGTGGAGCCGGAGGATCGCGAGCCGCGGTATCCGATTTTCAATGTGCATGCGTTTGAGCCGGTGGGGCCGTCGTGGTCGGCGGGGAGCACGATCCCGCTGATGGAGGTGGACCTGCCGGATGGGAGCGGCGGGCGCGTGCGGCGGGCGGTGGTGGTGCAGCGGGCGATCGGGTATGGGCGGGTGACGCTGGTGGGGATTCCGGTGGCGGACCTGGTGCTGAACCGGCCGGGGCTGGACCTGCCGCAGGCGGAGGTGTTCTGGAACGCGATCCTTGGGCGGCGGCAGGACACGCCGAACTCGACTGAATTTAACAAAGTGGTGTCGACGACGCCCAACACGGCGGGACGGGCGCGGAACGCGGCGCGGCTGAGCGATGTGATCCCGCAGATGACGCGGCTGTCGGCGGCGGCGGGCAAGGGGCTGCTGCTGGCGCTGGTGTTGTTTATTGTCTATTGGGGCGTGTCGGGGCCGCTGGCGTTTACGCTGCTGAAGTACCGGCAGTGGTCGCGGTACAACTGGCCGGCGTTTCTGGGGATCGCGGCGGTGTTCACGTTCATCAGCTGGATGGGGGCTTCGGCGCTGCGGTCCAATGATATATTGCCGGTGCACGTGACGTTTCTCGACCACGTGGCGGACGCGGGGATGCAGCGCTCGACGAGCTATGTGACCGTGGCGCTGAACGGCTACGGCGATCGGCTGGTGGATGTGCGGCCGTCGGCGGACGAGGCGGCGGGCGAGCGGGAATATAACTATGTGACGTCGCTGTCGGCGCCGAATGAGAAGGTCCAGGGCTTTCCGGATGTGCGGCGGTACCTGGTGGACTCTTCGGACCAGAGCCATTTTCGCGCGCCGGCGCGGAGCACGAGCAAGACGCTCTATGTTTCGTCGCTGCATCCTGTGGCCGATGAGTGGCGCATGCCGAATTTCGCGTCGGACGCCGAGCGGCCGCGCATCAACGCGGCGGGCTCGCCCGAGGGTGTGGTGACGCACCAGTTGCCCGGCGCGCTGCGGGATGTGACGGTGTACTTTGCGTCCAATGAATATGCATCGCACAACCCCCGGCCCGACGGGCGGGCGAGCGGCGCGACGCGGCTGAAGATTTATGCGTGGAAGCTGTCGCAGCCGACGTGGGGGCCGAACGTGCCGCTGGACTTTGCGGTGGTCTCGCAGGGCAAGATGCAGATGCGCGACCTGGTGACGCACGCCAACAGCGGGTACTTCAAGGCTCTCGGCGAGGACGCGATGCGGCCGCACATGGACTACCGCACGTATTTCAGCGGCAGGGAGATCGCGCAGTCGCTCGAGGCGCTGACTTTCTTTGACAGCCTGAATCCGCCGGAGTGGGCCAATCCGCCGCAGTCGGCCCAGCCGCAGTTCCTGCGGACGCTGGCGCGCGAGGTTGATCTGAGCGCGTGGCTCGTGCGGCCGTGCATTATTATCACCGGGTTTCTCGACGGGAGCCCGATTCCGTATCCGCTGCGTATTGAAGGAAACCGGCTGACGCGTGCGGACGAAAAGAGCCTGACGATGGTGCGCTGGATCTATCCGCTGCCGGTCGAGCACGAGCCTGCGCCATCCGGCTCGGTCGAGACGCAGCCGTAACTTGAGGTCTGCCGCACCCGCGTTTCCCTGGAGCACCCGCCTCGATGCCGATGATCGAAACCGTCAACCTGACCAAGAAGTACGGCGAACTGACCGCGCTGAACAATCTCAACCTGGTGATCGAGCCGGGCGACTGCTTCGGCTTCATCGGCCCCAACGGCGCGGGCAAGACGACGACGATCAAGATCCTCGCCACGCTGCTCAAGCCCACCTGGGGCGAGGCGCGCATCGACGGCAAGGTGATCGGCTATCAGAACCGCGAGATCCGGCCGGTGATGGGCTACGTGCCCGACTTCATGGGCGCCTACGACGACATGGTCGTCGAGGAGTATCTCGAGTTCTTCGCGGCGGCATATAACATTCACGGCCAGCACCGCAAGGATGTCGTGCGCGACGTGCTCGACCTGACCGACCTCGCGTATAAGGCCGATGCAGAGGTGAACGGCCTGTCGCGCGGCATGCAGCAGCGGCTGTCGATCGCGCGCGTGCTGCTGCACGATCCGAAGGTGCTGCTGATGGACGAGCCGGCGTCGGGCCTCGACCCGCGGGCCCGCATCGAGATCCGCGAACTGCTCAAGGAACTGCGCAAGATGGGCAAGACGATTCTTATTTCGTCGCACATCCTGCACGAACTGGCTGAGTTATGTAATACCGTCGGCATCATCGAGCGCGGCGAACTCATCTACCAGGGCACGGTGCGCGAGATCATGCAGAAGGCCCGCATGGGCCACGTCGTGCACGTGGCGGTCGAAGACCGCGCGCCGGCGGCGGCGGAGTATCTCCAGACGGTCAAGGGCGTGGAGAAGGTGACGCCGCGCCAACTGGACGGGACGATGATTCTCGACGTGGCGCTCACGCCCGGCGGTGGGTTGCCGGTGAGCGACATCCCCAGCCGCCTGATCGCGCAGGGCTTTCGCATCAGCATGTTCCAGGAAGAGCAGGTCAACCTGGAGACGGCGTTCATGCGGCTGACGCAGGGGCTGGTGCAGTAGAGCGCCGCTGCCCCCCTGACCTACTCGATCCGCACGACGTTGCTCTTGTCGCAGGTTGTTCGCTCGAATAACTGCAGGTAGTTTCCGCAGAGCTGGGGCCCGGCCGTGCCCATGATGATGTTGGTCCCTTGGTGTCCCGATCTACCGAGGTAGACGATGTGACGGGAGTTTGCGCCGATGTTCAGTAACTGGCCGGCACAGGGGTACCCGTCCGGTATGCGAAAAATCACCGCATCGGCCGAGTGCACCAGCGCCACAGGAGCGCCCGCGGTGGCGTTGTGCCACGAAACCTCGATGGGGCCACCCAACGGACATGAGGACTCAACACCGAGCAGCGGTCCGGTTACACGGATCTTAAGCACGAACGCATCGTCATGGTCCGGATTGTGGATCGAATTGCCGCGTCCTTCAACGTCGTCGGAGATGGTGGTTCCGCCAACGATGGCCTGACCTTGCTGGTCCACTGCGATTGTGGTCGCGATGTCCCTGGCGTTGCCGCCCAGGAAGGCCATTGCCTGAGTCACGCCGAAGGGACTTAACTTCGTCACGAACGCATCTCGAACGCCGCCATGAATCGAGTTGTTTTGTCCCTCAAAGTCCCATGATCCAGTTTCACCGGCGACGTACAGATCGCCGTCGCCATCGATGGCCAACGCGCGGCCCATATCTACGCCGCTACCCCCGAGCATGGTTGACCAGAGGATCGACCCTGCACTGTTCACCTTCACCAGGAAGGCGTCGTAGGTTCCATGAGAACTGTTGTTTACATCTGGAAAGTCCGTTGAAGCCGTACCGCCAGTCACGAACGCATTACCCGTGCTGTCGAGCGCGATGGCCGTGTAGTGCTCGTAGTCGCTACCGCCGAGATAGGTCGCCCATTGCGCTTCGCCGAACGGATCGACTCTTGCGATGAACGCGTCGGGTGATCCCGGATGATACTCATTTGTCCGCAGTTCGAAGTCGTCTGATGACGTTTCACCCGCCAGCATGGTGTTGCCGCCGGAATCAACCACAATGCACTGACTCACGTCATTTGCGATGCCTCCGAGATAGGTGGCCCAGGCAATCGCTCCGCTCTCCCCCAGTCTGGCAACGAAAGCGTCCTCGCGTCCGTGCAGCTCGTTGTTCCGCCCATCAAAGTCGGCCGAGCTCGTGAGGCCGCTGACGAACGCGCCGCCGCCGCTATCGGTGGCGAGGGCATATCCGACATCGCGACCATTTCCTCCCAGGTAGCGCATGCCTTGAAGCGCTCCGGACGAACTGACACTGAGCAGAAACGCATCGCTTGTTCCGCCGCGCAGGGCGTTTCGGCGTCCCTGAAAGTCGCTCGACGAGGTTTCGCCTGTCACAAACACGCCGCCGCGGTGATTCGTCACCATGCCATAGCCCCGATCGACACCACTCCCTCCGAGATACGTCATCCAGCGCAGTTCGCCCGTTCCACTCAATTTCAATACGTACGCATCGGTGTTTCCCATCCATTCGTTGCGGGCGCCCTCAAAGTCATCTGACGGCGTTTCGCCCACCACGTAGATCCCCCCTTGAGCGTCAACAACCAGACCCCACCCTCGGTCATCACTGTCTCCGCCGAGATAGCGCATCCACCGCACCTTGGGGTCGATGACAAGTGCGTGCTTGGCATCGACCCTGCCCAGCAGCGCAACGCCGTACGTTTGATCATCGATCAATTCAAAGCGAGCAGGAATCATGGCGCGAGGTCCTGTGGACTGCCAAGCCACCGGCGCCGTATCACTCATCGCGCCCTTGGGTGTGCTGATGCGCAGATCGCCGGCGTCATCGATGCAGAGCGAATCGATGCCGTCGTAGTGGATGCGGATCTGGTTGTGGTCAGCGCCGGGGGCGCAGTGGAACTCGTACTTGAGGACGCCGTCGGCGCTGCCCATCACGTGCAGGTCGATGCCGTCGTAGAGGTTTTCGTAGATGACGGCGCCGAAGGATGGCACGTTGGCGGCTGTGTTGCGACCTTGCCCGCCGACGAAGTAGTTGAACTTCGCGCTCTGCGGCTGCGCGCCGATGGGCTGCACGTTGTTCGAGCCGGGGAAGGTGACGGTGAGGGTGAGCTGTTCCCACGCCGGGGCAGAGGCTTCGTCGCCCCGGGACTCGTGCGCGTCAAAGGAGGAGCTGTCGCCTCTCACGTCGTCGATCCGGGGCGGCGCGGAGCCTTTGCCCCGGCTTGCGCTTGCTTCATTGCCCACCTGCCGCGCGAGGTGCATTGTGAGCGATGATTCGCGGAAGGCGACATTGAGGCCGCGACTGCGCAGGCCGTAGATGACCTCGCGATCGCTCCATTGTCCTTCGTTGGGCACGAAGTACACGCCGCGAAGGCCGAGATTGATCGTTTCCGTCGAGGCTCGCGGCGGTTCGATACCCGCGAATGCGTGCGCGGCGACGGCGAGCAGCAGGAGGTGGCTGAAGAGATGTCGCATGGTGATCCTCTCGTCTATTCAATCCGCACGACGTTGCTGGTCGCGCAGGTGGTGAGGTCGAGGAGTTGGAAGTAGCCGCCGCAGGCGCTGGGGCCGGTCGAGGCGCCGACGCGGCGCGAGCCGTCGACGCCGGCGTCGCCCTGAAAGGCGATCTGAATCTGATTGACGCCTAAGCCGAGTGTCGTGCCGGCGCAGGGATATTGCGACGGGATGACGAACGCACCCATGTCGCGCGCAAAGAGCAGTGCGACCGTGCCGCGCGGCGAAGCGTCGGCCCAGGTGACGCTGATTGATCCACCGCTGGGGCATGTCGCGAGAACGGCCAGGTGCGGATCATCGCGATCGAGGCGGACTCTGGTGAGCGTGGCGTCGAGGCCGCCGTAGTGATTGTTGAGACGGCCGACAAAGTCACTCGATGTCGAACGACCTCCGACCATGACATGGTCCTCGCCGTCCATAACGATGCCAAACTCAAAGTCGAGGTTGCTGCCGCCAAGGTACATCATCCATGCGAGGTCGCCCCAGGGATCGACTCGCAGGAGGTATCCATCGTTGGTGCCGCCGGCAGGCGGGTTGATGGCGCCTTCAAAGTCGGGCGAGTCGGAGTGTCCGGTGACGAGCGCGTGGCCGCGCGGGTCGAGGACGACGTTGCGCGCGCCGTCTTCGCCGGTTCCGCCGAAGTAGGACATCCACTGCAGCAAGCCGGCGGCGTTGATCTTGAGCACGGCGACGCAGGATGGGCCGCCCTGGTACTCGTTGCCGCGCCCGGCGAAGTCCGTGGAAGCGGATCGGCCGGCGACAACGACGTCGCCGCGTTGATCGACGGCGAGCGACCAAGATTCGTCATCAGCGGTGCCGCCGCAATAGGTCATCCAGACGAGCGTGCCGGTCGGCTTGTACTTGAGGACGAATGAATCGCAGTTGCCATGGTGGGTGTTGTTGCGCCCGGTGAAATCGGGCGACCACGTGTAGCCACAGAGGAAGACGTCGTTGGCCGCGTCGATCCCCATGGTGTAGCCGAGGTCGGCGTCGCTGCCGCCAAAGTAACTCACCCACTGCACCTGCCCGGCGAGATCGACCTTGAGGACGAAGGCGTCCCATTCGCCGCCGTGGTAGTCGTTAATGCGGCCAATGAAATCGGTGGAAGATGTTTCGCCGGTGATCATCGCGGCGCCCTGGCCGGTGAGGGTGACGACGCGGCCGCGATCGTCGCCCGTGCCGCCGAAGTACTTCATCCATTGCAGTTGGCCGGCGGAGTCGAGTTCGAGCATGTAGGTGTCGTAATCGCCGCCGATATAGGAATTGACGCGGCCGGCAAAGTCGAGAGACGATGTAAGACCGGAAACGAAGATGCGACCCTGCGGATCGACGGTGATGCCGCGGCCGCGATCGTCGCCGCTGCCGCCGAGGTAGGTCATCCAGAGGAGTTCGCCGGTCGGGCTGACCTTGAGCGCCGTGGAATCCCAGTCGCCGCCGGAGTTGGAATTCATGCGGCCGTCGAAGTCGGTCGAGGCGGAGTTGCCGGAGACGAGCGAATTGCCCTGCGGATCGATGACGACCTGCAGCGCGACGTCGGCGTCGCTGCCGCCGAGGTAGATCATCCACTCGATTTCGGGATCGATGATGAGCGGCTGCGCGGGATCGACCTCATCGCGCACTTCAAACGCATAGGTCCGGGCGTCGATTTGTGTGAATCCGGTGGCGAGCGGTTCGGCCGGGGAAGTCTGCCATGCAACGGGAGCGGCGTCGCGCATCGATCCCATGGCTGTTTCGATGCGCAGATCGCCGGCATCGTCGATGGCGAGCATCTCGATGCCGTCGTAGTGGATGCGGATCTGCGCGTAATCGGCGCCAGGCGCGCAGTGGAACTCGTATTTCAGTCCGCCTGCCTTGCCTCCAGTGACATGCAGGTCGATGCCGTCGTAGAGGTTGTCGTAGAAGATCGCGCCGAAGGATGGCACATCGGTGGCCACGCTGCGGCCTTGCCCGCCGACGAAGTAGTTGAACTTCGCATTCTGCGGCTGCGCGCCGATGGGCTGCACGGGATTGCTGCCGGGGAAGGTGACGGTGAGCGTGAGTTGCTCCCAAGCCGGGGCAGAGTCTTCGTCGCCCCGGGTTTGGTGCGCGTCAAAGGTGGAACTGTCGCCTCTCACGTCGTCGATCCGGGGCGGCGCGGGGCCTTTGCCCCGGCTTGCGTTCGCTTCATTGCCCACCTGGCGCGCGAGGTGCATTGTGATCGCGGAATTGCGGAACGCGAGATCCAGCCCGGGCGCCTGCAGGCCGTAGTGGATTGACGCGTCGCTCCATTGCCCTGCGTTTGAAACGAAGTGCGGGCGGCGGAGGCCGAACATGGCGATCTCGGTGGCGTTGTCGGCGGTCGTCTCGACTGGAGCAGCGAGGGCGAAACCGGGCGCGCCAAGTGCGAACCCGAGCACCAGTAAGGTGATGGCATTGAGTGGTCGGCTGTGCATGAACCACTTCCTTTCTGCGGTGTGGCGCCGCATGTGGGTGTCAGTTCAGTTGGGCGACGTTGCTCGTGGCGCAGCTGTCCAGATCGAGCAACTGGAGATAGCCGCCGCACGCTTCGGGACCGGTATTGGCGTCGAGTGTGCGCGAACCATCGGGTCCGGCGCCGCCGCGCCAGGCGAGTCGAATGCGACTGGCGCCGAGGCCGAGTTCGGTTCCGGCGCACGGATTGCCCTGCGGCACGCGGAAGGCGCCGGTTTCGGCGGCGAAGATGAGCGCGACCTGCTGACCGGGCGTGGCGTCGATCCAGGAGATGTGAATCGGGCCACCCGACGGGCAGGTCGCATCGACGGTCAGAATCGGGTGGCGCTCGAGTCGAATGGCGGCGACGAACGAGTCGCGCACGAGTTCGCCGTGGAACGCGTTCTTTCGCGCCTCGAGATCGGGCGACGTGGTGATGCCGCCGAGTACGAGGTGCGTGGAGTCGAAGAGGACGAGGCCGCGTCCCCAGTCGTCGCCGCTTCCGCCGACGTACATCATCCAGTCGAGCGTTCCCTGGGGGGTGACGCGGGTGATCCACGCGTCGTACTCGCCGCCGTGGTGGGCGTTGATGGCGCCGGAGTAGTCGAGCGAGGTGGTGCCGCCGGTCATGTAGATGCCGCCTTCGCGATCAAGCACGATGCCGCGGCCGCGCTCGCGTCCGGTTCCGCCGACATGCAGGGCCCACCGGAAAGCGCCCTGCGGGCTGAGTTTGATGGTGAGCGCATCGCGTTCGCCGCCATAGTAGGGATTGCTGGCGCCTTCGAAGTCATCGGACTCGGTCATCGCCGAGACGAAGAGCGAGCCGTCTTCGCCGGCGACGAGCGCGTAGCCGGTGTCGTTGTTCGTACCGCCGAGGTACGTCATCCACTCGGTCTGGCCGGTGCGGCTGGCGCGGATGACATAGACGTCGAGCCCCGGGTGACTGGTGTTGTTGCGGCCTGGGAAGTCGCTCGATGCGGTCAGCCCCGTGAGCAGCAGATGATCGTCGTGATCCAGGGCCACGCCGAGGCCGCCGTCGCGATCGCTTCCGCCGAAGTAGAGCATGCGCGTGAGCGATCCCAGCGGCGCGACCTCGACGAGGAAGGCATCGGACTCGCCGCCATGGAACGAGTTATCGCGGCCATCGAACGCAGTCGAATTGGTCTCGCCGGTGATGAGGACGTTGCCGAGCGCGTCGACGGCGACGCCGTCGGCCTGCTCATCGCCCGCCCCGCCGAGGTACCGCATCCACTGAAGCACGCCGTCTGGACTCACTTTGAAGACGAACGCGTCGTAGAAACCGAACGGCTCGTTGATGCGGCCGGCGAAGTCGGTCGAATTGGTGACGCCGACGGCGAGGATGTTGCCGGTCGGATCGGTCGCGATGCCGTAGCCGAACTCGGCTCCGGTTCCACCGATGTACGTCATCCACTCCAGATCGCCGCCTGAATTCACCTTGGTGATGTAGGTATCCCAGTTGCCGCCGAGGTACGTATTGTCGGCTCCTTCGAAGTCAGTCGAGTTCGTCCATCCAGTCTGGTAGGCGTTGCCCTGCGCATCGACCGCGAGGCCTTGCGAGTAATCGGTGCCGACGCCGCCCAGGTAGATTGACCATTCGATCTGCGGATCGATGATGAGCGGCCGGTGCGGGTCGACTCTGCCGCCGACGGCGATGTGATAGGAGTGATTGTCGAGCAACGCGAAGTGCGCGGGGAGCTCGGTGCGAGCGCCCGCGGAGCTCTGCCAGACGATCGGCGCATCATCACGAAGGGTTCCCATGTCGGTTTCGATGACCAGGTTGCCTGAGTCATCGATGCACAGCGACTCGATGCCGTCGTAGTGGATGCGAATTTGTCCGTAGTCAGCGCCGGGGGCACAGTGGAACTCGTACTTGAGCACGCCGTCGTCGCTGCCCATCACGTGGAGGTCAACGCCGTCGTAGAGGTTTTCGTAGATGACGGCGCCAAAGGATGGCACGTTGGCGGCCGTGTTGCGACCTTGCCCGCCGACGAAGTAGTTGAACTTTGCACTCTGCGGCTGCGCGCCGATGGGCTGCACGTTGTTCGAGCCGGGGAAGGTGATGGTGAGGGTGAGCTGTTCCCACGCCGGGGCAGAGTCTTCGTCGCCCCGGATTTCGTGCGCGTCAGAGGTGGAGCTGTCGCCTCTCACGTCGTCGATCCGGGGCGGCGCGGAGCCTTTGCCCCGGCTTGTGGGCGCAGATTCGCCTACTTGCCGCGCGAGGTGCATTGTGAGCGCTGATTCGCGGAAGGCGACATCCAGGCCTCTGCTGCGCAGACCGTAGAGAACATCGCTGTCACTCCACTGGCCGTGGTTGGGCACGAAGTAGACGCCGCGAAGGTTGAGGCTGGCGGTTTGTGCGGCGCCATGACCATCGGCGCCGTTGGCTGAAAGCACAGCGAGGAAACCGAGCGCAATGATCGCCGTTACGAACCGCCCCACGGTCGTTTGTGCCTTCATGATGTGCTCCCCGGCTTGAGGGTCGTGGCTGTCTTTCCCCCAGTGTACCGGAAGCTAGCCCGAAATTGGGCAGGGAATCGACCCCTTTGCAAAGATTAAGTTGGGGCGATGGTCAATTGCGGCCGGTTGACCGTGGCGGGCTGCGGGCCAATACTCTTGTCTGGCCGGGCGTATAGCTCAGTTGGCTAGAGCGCCTGCTCGACACGCAGGAGGTCACTGGTTCAAGTCCAGTTACGCCCACTTTCGCAGCCCCTTGCATTTGCAGGGGGTTGCGGTGTTTTTGGGTTGTCAGTCGAGAATCTCGACGACGATGAGGGCGGCGACGAGGAGCGCGGCGCAGGCGGCCGTGGCGAGCCATTCGGGCCAGCGCGTCACATCGGTCAGGCGAATCTCGCCGAGGCGGCCGCGATCGAAGACGGCCAGCGGCGCGGTATGCGAGGTGAGGGCGTAGAGGTAGGAGCCGCAGAGCATGCCGGCGATGCCGGTGATGGCGTCGAGGTTACCCTGGCCGACGGCGGCGGCGTCGGTGCCGGGGCAATAGGCCAGCGTGCCGAAGCCCACGCCAAAGAGCAGCCCGCCGGCGATGTTGCGGCCGAGCACGGTCGGCTTAATGTGCAGGTTGATGCGGCCGAAGCGCCTCAGCAGCAGTACACCGATCATGCCGACGACGATGGCCGACGCCATGACCTTCACAACGGTAAAGTCCTCAAGCAGCAGCGCGCCGATGAGGATGTCGAACTTCGCCACGCCGCCTTTCTGAAGCAGGAAGCCGAACGCCAGCCCGGCGAGCGCCGCGAGCAGCAGCGTGCGCGGCGGGTCGATCCACGGCGCGGCGGCGCCGTCTCGCGGTGATCGCGATACATCGGCGCTTTGCTCGGGCGCGGTGGTCGAGGATTGCTCGGGCTGTTTCACGATTCAAATCCCGGTCACAGGCGGTAGATGAGCATGGCGGTGATCGCGCCGCCGATGAAAAAGCAGATGAGCGCGACCCACGAACTGACGGCGAGTTGGAGCGTGCCGCTGATGCCATGGCCGCTGGTGCATCCGCCGGCGAGGCGAGCCCCGTAGGCCATGATGATGCCGCCGGCGAATGCGGCGATGGTGCGCCACGCGTGGCTTTCCTGGCCGAAGCGGGCGATCCAGAGATCCTGCAGGTATCTGCCGTTGAGTTCGCCGCCTGTCCACGCGGCCAGAAGAGCACCGAGCACCGTCGCGATCACCAGCACGAGCGTCCAGCTGACTTTCGGCGGTTCATCTTTGTAATACGGCAGGCTCAGCGTCCAGCGGGGCGCAACGGCGCGGCTGAGCAGGCCGGGCGCATCGGCATACGCGCTCGAAGCGCCGATGGGCCGGTTTGCGAGCGCCAGACCCAGCAGCGCGAGCACGCCGATGAGCGCGCCGGCCAGGTAAGGTGACCACGCGCCGGTGGGATATGGATAGTCGCGCGGCAGATCGTGCACGACGGCGGCGGCCGCCGGCGCGGCGGTGAGGCCGACGGCGCTGAGCGCGATGAGCAGCGGCCCGGCGCGCTTCACTTGGCCACCTCGAATCCCGCGTTGCGCCACGCCTGCCAGCTGCCGGGCACGTTGCGCACATCGGCGAAGCCGCGCGCCTGGAGCAGGCTGGCGGCGATGCTGGCGCGGTAGCCGCTGTCGCAGTAGACGGTCAGGGGTTCGTCGCGATCCACATCGCTCAGTTCGCCGTCGTCGCGCAGGTCGGCGGCGTAGTGGTGCACGGCGCCGGGGATGTGCCCCTGCTCCCACTCGTCGGGCGCGCGAGCGTCGAGCACCTGCGTTTCATCGAGCTGCTCATGCAACTGGTGCACGCGCACCTGAGGCAGGGCGCGCAGCGGGTAGCCGGCGTTCTCCCACGCCTTCATGCCGCTGGCCAGCGAGCCGGCAAAGCGCGTGAAGCCGGTGTGCACAAAGCGCCAGAGGATGGCGTCGAGATCGTCTTCGTGTTCGACGACGAGGAGGATGGGCTTGTCGGCGTCGAGCATCTGGCCGGCCCAGACGGACAGTTCCGGCCGGCTGCCGATGTTGAGCGCGCCGTCGATGTGCCCGCCGCCGAACGCGAGCATCTGGCGCGTGTCCACGAGTTGCGCCTCGCCGCGCTCGATCTCCTCTTTGAACTGCTCGGGCGGCAGCGCGGCAATGGCGGGCGGGCGCTCGAGGATCGGCGGGCCCTTGGAATTCAGCTTCTTGAGCCGGCGATAGTGGTGCGGCTCGGGCGGGGCGCTCTGCTTGACGAACTGCGTGAACTCCTCCTCGTTTTCGTACTGCAGGAATTCGTTGCTGCGCCGCTCGTAGCCGATGGTGCTCATGGGGCGGTCGCCGATGTCGGCCCCGCACGCCGAACCGGCGCCGTGGCAGGGCAGGATGATCACGCCGTCATCCATTTCGAGATAGATGTCGCGCAGGGTGTGCAAGAGCTGGCCGGCGAGTTGGTCGGTTTGCTGCCCGCCCATGAGATCGGGCCGGCCGGCGGAGCCGACGAAGAGCGAATCGCCGGTGAACACGGCCCACGGATCGTGCGGTCGGTCCTTGGAGGCGACAAGATACGCCATGTGCTCGGGCGTGTGGCCGGGCGTGTGCAGCGCGGTGAGGCACACGGCGCCGAATTCGAACGCGTCACCATCGCGCACGCTGCGCACGTCAAAGCCATACTTCGCGCCGCCTTCGACGCTGGCGCAGAGTTTGGCCCTGCCGAGGCGCTGGGCCAGCGAGCGGGCGCCGGACATGAAGTCGGCGTGGATGTGGGTTTCGAAGATGTGGGTGATGCCGACGCCAAAGCGGCGAGCCAGGTCGATGTACACCTGCGCGTCGGGCTGCGGGTCGATCACGGCGGCGGTCTGCGCATCATCGTCGCCGATGAGATAGGAAATCTGCGCAATGCCATCGGTTTTGATGCGCTGGAACACGAGGGGCATGCGCAATGATTGCAGCGCCGCTTTTCGCTCATATTAAACGGTGGTGAAAATGCGCTCATCCCACGAGGAGCGTTCCATGGGGATGAATCCAATTGGTCGGAAGGAGCGCCAGTTCCAGAGCCCATCGGCGGACATAGGTTCCCTCGGGATCGAATTCCCGGCCTTGAAGTACATCATGGCGGTACCAGAGGATGAACGTGTGTTCGGGCTCGTGGTGTTTCGAGGGGAGCCAGTCCGGGGTCGGGTCGGGTCACTGAGGGCGGACGGGGATCTGCACTTCCAACCACTTGCGATCACCGCGCGCTTCGGGTCCGTTGTAGAACAGGGCGCGCGGCGGTCCGGCGACGGACCACTCGGTTTGACTGTCGAGCCATTGGTGCAATTGCGCGAGTCCGTCGTTGATGCGGTGCATCTTGTAGTCTCCGCGCATACCCAGCGCGATGACGGTCACTGGTGCGACATCCTCGATGAGCACGCGATCATCCTGCGGATCGACGCCGTCGGGCGCCAGGCCCGCTGAGCGGTATAGGAAGGACATCGTCCACGAATCGGGCCGGTCGCCGTCCTGATAGTCCAGACCGTGGTAGTCCATCTCAACGGGGGAGGTCATGGCGATCTCACGGCGCTTGATGTGATTGAACAGCGGGAAGAAGGCAAAGTTCATTCCCCAGTCGGGGCTCATGTTGCCGGTGATTCCGGCTCGGCGGACCAGTGGGTAACGCTTGAGGTCTATCGCGTCCGGCGGCGTCGGAGCGGGGTAGCCCACCGGCAAGGGCGTAGTGATCCTGCATTGCTCCCACGTGTACTGGCCATTGTCGAAACTGACGCTCGCCTCCAGATCCCCGCCGACGCGCCGAACGGTCCACTGGTCGGGTGAGCTCTGGGGCGCTTCGCCAAGCACGGCGGGTTGTGCCTGAGGCTGGGGTTGGCGCAGGCTGCACGCGGGGACGATGACCAACATCAGACCAAGGAAAGCGAAGGCCAGGAGCAGTGAGAGCAGGAAGGTGAGCTTCATTTTGATTTTCCTTCAATGCGCAATTGACGACATGTTCCAGTTGATTGTGATCGCTTTGAAATGGTGCGCGGGTCGTTTCCGACCCGGCACACCGTTGGGGCTGTGCGCCCCCTCCCCCCCCCCCCGCGCGACTCGATCAGGCCGTGGCTGGCTGGACGTGCCAGCGGGCCTGGATGGCCTTGACCGATGCGGCCTGGTAGATCGCTGAGATTCCGACCAGCAGGTAGACCAGGCGGGCGAGCATCGAGCCTTCTCCGAAGAGCATGGCGACAAGGTTGAAGTCTGCAGCGCCCACGAGGCCCCAGTTCAGCCCGCCGACGACGAGCAGCACGGCTGCGGTGACATCCAGGAGTTTCATTATCTTTTCCTTTCTCAAGTTACCGGTGGATGAAAGATCACCGGTGTTGGTGTGTTGCAGAATTACCTGGGGAGAATGACCGTGTCGATGACGTGGATTACGCCGTTGCTGGCGGCCACGTCAGTCTTGACGACTCGTGCATTGTCGATCATGACGGTCTTGCCGGCCTTGATGCGCACGTTCTGACCTTGCACGGTCTCGGCGGTTTCGAGTTTGACAATGTCCTTGGCGAGCACCTTGCGGGGCACGACGTGGTAGGTGAGAATCGCCGCGAGTTTCTCCTTGTCCTTCAGAAGCGCTTCGAGCGTTTCTTTCGGAAGTTTGGCAAAGGCGTCGTCGCTGGGCGCAAAGACGGTAAAGGGTCCCTCGCCGCGCAACGTGTCGGCCAGACCGGCCGCCTCGATCGCCTTGAGCAGCGTGTTGAATGAACCGGCGGATCGGGCGACTTCGAGAATGTCGTTGTCGGGCATGATGACGGTGTCGATCACGTGGATGACGCCGTTACTCGTGTGAATGTCGGTCTTGATGACGTTTGCATTGTCAACCATGACGCCGCCGGTCGTGTCGATCTTGATGAACTGCCCGTGGATGGTCTTTGCACTTTTAAGATTCACGACGTCGGCGGCCATGACTTGCCCGGGCACGACGTGATAGGTCAGGATCGAGGCGAGTTTGTTCGTGTCCTCAAGAAGTGCTTCCAGAGTGCCCTTGGGCAGTTTCGCAAAGGCGGCATCAGTTGGGGCGAAGACGGTGAACGGCCCCTGGCCGCTGAGTGTTTCGACGAGGCCCGCGGCCTTGACGGCCGTGACCAGTGTGTTGAAGTCGCCGGCCGCGATGGCGGTCTCGACAATGTTGCTCTGAGCGGCATGGGACGCCGTGGTCGAACATGGGGTTTGAGCCAGGGACGGTGCGACCAGTGCCGTGGTCAGAGAGAGGGTTGAAAAGGCGGCGATGAACTTCATGGTGATGCTCCTTGGTGTTGGGCGGGCATTGTGCCTGCCGGGTCCGGTTGGCGAATCAAACGTTTGCAGATCTCTGTGGATGACCGATTTATCGTCCAAATCGTCCATTCCGTTCATCATAGCCAAGATTCTGCGGCTGTCAAGGTTGAAGTGAACGAAAATTCGTTCTATTCTTGCGAAACGTTCAAGGAGCCGCCCATGCGACCGCTGATTTCACCAAGGGAACTGGCCCAAGCCATTGGAGTGAGCGAATCGTCGCTCAAGCGCTGGGCTGACGACGGCAAGATCGAGGTTTCCCGGACCGCGGGGGGTCATCGTCGAATTGCCATGGGCGAGGCGATCCGATTCGTCCGGTCTATCCGGGCTCCGCTGCTTCACCCCGAGATCCTGGGGCTGACCGACCTGAGCGAGGGCGCCCAGCGTGCGGTCTCAGCCGAGTCGGATGGCCAGGCGCTTTTCGAATTGCTCCAGGAGGGCCGGGCTCGGGAGGCTCGTGGATTAATCCTGACGTGGTATCTGTCCGGGCAAAGCGTGGTGGAGATCGCCGATGGCCCGGTACGAGAGGCGATGGAACGACTCGGCGCGCTGTGGCGACATGACGCGGCGGGCGTGTACATCGAACATCGAGCCACGGACATCTGCATTCAGGCGGTGCAGCAGTTGCGCCAGTTTGCCGAGCGCGACGAATCGAGTGCGGTGGCAATCGGCGGCGCGCCACCCGGCGATCCTTACCTGATGCCGTCCATCCTCGCGGCCGCGGCACTCGCTGATTTGGGCTGGCAGGCGGTCAATCTCGGACCCGACACGCCGTTCGAGTCATTCCTGAGGGCGGCGCAGGAACAACAACCGCGCCTCATATGGATGAGCATCAGTTCGGTGCGCGATCTGCGCGAGACGAATCGGGGTGTGAAGAACCTGGCGGCGCAGCTCGGCGCGATGGGGATTGCATTCGTGATCGGAGGCCAGGCGGCCAGGCTCGTGGACCTGCCCGACGACCCGAACCTGTCGCGCGGCGACACGTTGCGTGAACTTGTCGCCATTGCCGACAATCTCAAGCAGACCTCACCCGCACTCACCCGCGCCGCCGGTGAGGCATCGGAGCTGCACCGGCCAGAGGCATCCTGAGCGTAAGTCGGACCCATAGATTGCGGGCGTCGATGATCGTGTTGAAGGCGCAAACAAGTGCGGCCATCGCTTCCTCGTGGTTCGAGGCCATGAGCTGATGGGGCACCAAGGCGCCTGTCATCAGGAATCTTGCCTCCCGACCTGGTTAATTCGAGTCGCGATGCCGGCACCAGCAGCGGCTGATCGGGCCTGTCGGCGATCCGTTTCGCTTTGTGTCCGACTATTGCGATGCGGTTCGCGTTCTGGAAGATGGATGCACGGTTTCAGCGGGGAGGCGCGGCGGGCAGTCAGCCGGCTGGGGCACCAATTCAGCCGTCCGGGCGGAGTCGCGGCCGACTACGATCCGTCAACTCGATAACTCAGCCTCGGGAGCGAACCATGATCACCCGAACGCGATTGGTCGTGACCATCCAGACCGTTCTGCTCGTGTTGTGTTGCGCGTTGCCTTCACCGGCTCAGGAGGCGCCGGGCGCTGAGGGGATTCGCTGGTGCGCGAGTCTGGATGAAGCGAGAGAGCTGTCGGAGCAGGATGGCAAGCCCGTCATCGCGTTCTTCACCTTCAACACCTGCGCGTGGTGCCACAAACTCGAGGCGGACACGTTCACCGATGCGTCGGTCATCGAGTTGAGCGAACGGTTTCACTGGGTGACGATCAACCGCGACGAGACGCCCGAGATCTGCGAGTACTTCAACGTGAGCGCTTACCCATCGCTCATCACGATCGGGCAGAACAAGGAGAAGGTGCACCGCTTCTCGGGTTACTGCCTGCCGGATGAATTCAAGCCCAAGCTGCTCGATGCGCTGCGCCGCTACGACCTCTACAAGGCGGGCCAGGAGTGGGATGAGCCCGAGCCGCGGCCCGCGCGCATCACGGACGACGCCGGCGTGACGATCGAGATGTTCGAAGCGCCCGGCGAAGAGGTGCCGGCGGGAGTTGCCTTTATCGGCGATTCGATGTGGATCGCGCAGATGGGCTCGCTCCATGAGTGCGATCTGCAGGGCCACGTGAAGCGCACGCTGCCGCTGGATGGTTCGGTGCTGGACATCTGCACCGACGGTGAGCATCTCTACGCCATGACCAGCGGCTGGACTGCGGGGCACCCGATCTACGTCATCGACCCCGCCAGCGGCGAGACGATTCGCTCGATTATCACCGAGGCGAACAAGGCGAACCAGAGTTACGGCGCCAAGGGCGTGGAGTTCATCGACGGCAACCTGTGGGTGCTCGAAGGCATGAACGGGCTCCTGCACTGCCTCGACCCGGCGACGGGCGACATCACGCGGACCATTCAGACGCCCGAACGCTGGCTCACGGGCCTGGCGTGGGATGGGACGCACTTCATCTGCGGCAGCAAGGATCGTGTGCTGTTTTTCGATGGCGCCGGCACGCGCGTGAAGTCGATCGCGGTGAATTACCCGCTGCGCAGCGTCGGCTGGCGCGATGGCCAACTGCTGCTCATGGAGCAGCCGGTGTTTGATTACAACACCAGACATGAGCGCATCCGCCTCTGGCCGAGGGAGACGCTGGTGTATCGGCTGCGGCTGGGCGATCGGCCGCCGGGCTGAGCCTTTGACCGCAGCGCTTCCGCGCTTTCGTGCGTCCAACGCTTTCAGCACGAAGTCACAAAGGCGCGAAGACACGAAGCGGATGGAGAGGACGCGATCTTAAAGACGCTCAGCGGCGAGCCAAAGGAGAATCCGTGAAATACAAGACGCTCTTCCGGCTTGCGTTGAAGTGGCTGGGCGTGTGGCTGGTCATTTCCAGTACGGGCCGACTGGCCGAAGCGGTTATGCAGATTCTTGCCTTGCCGGACTCGATCGAGTACGTACTCATCGGCGCGCCGAGTCTGCTTTTCACATTCGTCGTCGGCCTGTACCTCTTCTTCGGCGGCGCGTGGATCGCCAATCTGGCCATTCCGAGCAATCGGCGCTACTGCCCGGAGTGCGCGTATGAACTGCGCGGCCTGCGCGGGCTCAACTGCCCGGAATGCGGCACGCAGATCATCGGGCGAAGCCTCACGGAGTCGGAGGAGCAGTAGCGCTCTCGCGTCTTTGTGCTGGACGGTTACGCCGCCGAAAGCACGCCCCGCGACGTCCCGAGTTTATGCCTCAGCCACCCATTTCGTCGGCGGCGTCCTCCATTGTCTCGCCCTCCATCGCCTCGGCGTCGTCATCGACGATCGGCTCGTCGAGCGTGATCTTGACCAGCCGCGAGCGCGTCATGCGGAGCATCGACAGCCGCAGCTCGCTCTGGCCGGCGATGGCCTGGCGGAACTCTTCGCGCGAATGCACCGGCACGTCGTTGACGGCGGTGATGATTTCATACGGCTTGACGCCGCCCACCGACGCCTTGCCGCCCGGCTCGACGCGCGCGACGATCACGCCCGGCTCGCCATCGGCCTTCTGGAAATACTTGCGCACGTCGAAAGTCATCGTGCGGACCGTCAGGCCCAGCGGATCGGACTTGTACTGCGGCGCCGCGGCGTAGTAGAGCGGCGACTGCGTGACGCTCATCTCCGCCGTATTCACCTGCCCGTCGCGCGCGTATTCGAGGCGGATCGGCGTGCCAAAGCCGACCGCGGTCAGCTTCTTGTTGAATGCGTTGTTCACCTTGGGCCACGGCGTGGGGATCATCTCGAAGTACTCTTCGGGCACTTCGTCAAGCTGCTGCCACGGGAACGCCGAACCAAACTCATCTTCCTCGGAGACTTCGACATCCAGCGGCGCGGGCAGGCTGTCGGCGGAAATCCGCAGCAGCACGTCGCTCGTCTCGATGCCGGCCAGCGCAGCAGGCGAGTCGGGATAGACAAACGTCACCAGCCCGCCCACGGCCCCGTCGTGGCTCACTTCCGACACGCCCAGTTGCCGGGCCAGTTCGCTGTCGAGGCTCTGCATGATCACGCCGAGCCAGGCGATGCGATTTTCCTCTTCCTCGCTGAGCGGGGTGTTGTTCGGATCGGCGTTGGCGTCGATGTCTTTCAGCGCTTCGCTCAGCTGGCTCGCGGCGGTGAGAATCGGCGAAGGATCGCTCCAGCGCTCCTCGGCGCCGGGGCGGTCGCGCTTGATGATGGGCAGCGCGACGAGCCGGCCCGAGGCGTCGAAGATAAACCGGCCCTCATCGTCGCCCGGCACCACCGGGTACAGCTGGCGGCGCCAGCCCACGTCGAATCGCTCGATGCGTTCGTGGCTGTAATACGCGATGCGATCGGCGCCCTGCAGGAAGACCTTGGCGCCGATGAGCAGCTGATTGCGATACGAGCGGATGTCGGCATCGGCCCACTCGGGCGCGGCGGGCATCGGCTCGTCAAGCGTGGCGACCAGGGCGCCGTAGTCGCGCAGGCTGGCGCGGAAGGTGGCGCTGACGCCGTCGTCGCTGCCGACGGGGAAGATGGTGATGTGCTCGAGACGCGCGGTGACATCAGCCTTGAGCGAGGAGAGGATGACGGCGGTGTTGGCGTCGAGCAGGACGCAGAGGGTTTCGATCTCGGTGGCGTCGCTGCTTTCCGAGTCGCCGTAGCCGTAGTAGTCCCAGGGCGATTCTGATTCGTCGGCGCGCGGGCTGCGCAGATCAAGCCGGGCCCGCAGGACGCCGCCGTCGGCAGCGCGCTGCGCCTGGGCGAGGAGCATGTCGTATTGCGCCGCGTCGATCCACTCCCACTTCTCAGGCGACTGCTGCCACGCTTCGCCCGCGGGCAATTCGCCGCTGAGGCTCATGGCTACGGGCGCACCCTGCTCGGTGACGATCAGCCCCGGCTCGCTCATGGGTCGAAAGGCCACGCCATCTTCCGTGACGTTGACCGAGCCCAGCGAGAGGCCGTTGATGGTGGTCGTCCACGCACCGTTGAGCAGCGAGTAGTTCACCACGCTCAGGCCCTTTTCATCGCCGGCCGAGATGAACTGCAGGGGTTTGCCTGCCTTGAGCGGGCGATCGAGTTGGAGGATCATCGCGTGCTCCGTGCGCGCGTAGGCCACGGGCTGGGCCCCCACTGACTCGCCGCCAAGCACGACCTGCGTCTTCTCGATGAAGCGCGGGTGCATGAAGAGATCGCCGGTGAGCACGCGATCCGAGGCGATGAGATAGCCGGCGGCCTCGAGCGGGCGCTCCTGGGTGACGGCATCGTCGCCGGTCTGGCTGTGGTAAGCGCCGCAGCTGGGGCAGCGCTCGGTCACGCCGCCCGCGGGCGCCTGCCCTTTGTCGTAGCGCAGCGTGTATTCGACGCGAACGAGCGATCCCTGCAGGCGCTGGGCGATCTCGGCCGGATCTTCGCTCGCAGCGCTGCACGCGGCGCGGCTCAGCGCCGGGGCGGTCATCGACACGAGCACGATGAGAATGAGGTGTAGTGAGCGCATGTTTCGCAGCCTCCGAGTGAGTAAACGGTCGGTCGCGCGCGCCGCTATGGCGCCGCGCGCGGTTCAAGTCATCTGCGTTCGTAGTCTCGAGCGATGTCGAGCACCACCAGCCTCGTCTGCCCGTTGCGCAGAACCGTCACGGTGAGGCGGCGCTTACCCGGCAAAGCCTCCAGCGATGCGGCGTGGATGGCGCGCACGTCGTCGAGCGTGGTCACCTTCTGGCCATCCACTTCGAGCAGGATGTCCTGCGAGCGCAGGCCGGCGGACTGCGCGTTGCCGGGATAGCGCGTGGCAAGGATGAACACGCCCTCGTTGCGGTGGAAGAAGAGATCGGGGTTGTCGAACTGGTTGATGGCCTTGACGCTCATGTCCCAGCGCGGGCAGTCGAGTTCTTCGCCTTCGACGCGGCCCTTGTCGCGCGGCGTCAGTTCCAGGCTCTTGCGCTCCCCGGCGCGCTCGACGACGATCGTCGCGGGCTGATCTTCAGGCAGCAGGCCGAGGATGAGGCGGATGCGCGGCAGGTCTTCGGCGGTGACGGCGGTGACGTGCTGGCCGTTGATCTCGACGATGCGGTCGCGCGGCTCGATGCCGGCGCGGCGGGCGGGGCTTTCGGGATCGGTGCCGGCGACGATCACGCCGCGATCGCCCTCGAAGTACATGTTGCGATCGAAGTCCTGCAGCGGCTGGAGTTGCAGGCCCGTCCACGACCACTGCACCTGGCCGCGCTCGCGCAGGCGCGGCAGCAGGACGCCGATGGTATTGGAGGGCACGGAGAATCCCATGTCGCCGCCGGCCATGACGCCGCGCGTGTTGATGCCGACGACCTGGCCGTCGGTGTTGACGAGCGGGCCGCCGGAGTTGCCGGGGCTGATGGCCGCGTCGGTCTGCAGCCAGAGGCTGTACTCGCTGTTGTCGGGCAGGTAGCGGCGCACGGACGAGATGATGCCGATGGTGACGGATCGGCTCATGCCCCACGGCGCACCCATCGCCATGACGAAATCACCCTCGGTGAGCACGCTCGAGTCGGCCAGCGTCGCGTGCGGCAGGCTCTCGGCGCCGGGCTCGCGCTTGAGGCGGATGAGCGCGAGGTCGATGTCCTTATCCGAGCCGAGGATCTCGGCGCTGTAATGTGTCCCGTCGTAGAGCAGACAGCGGACCTCGCTGGCTTTGTCGATGACGTGCCAGTTGGTGAGCACTTCACCGTCGGGCGAGACGAGCACGCCGCTGCCCGAGACTTCCTGCGTCACCTTCTTGCCCTCTTCGAGCGACTCGCGCAGGCACTTGATGAAGACGACGGCGGGGAAGACCTGGTCCTTGGCGCGCTGGACGACCTGGCGGAAGTCGATCTCCGGCGGCGGCTCGCTCTGGGCGAACGCAGCCGGGGCAAGAAGGGCGGAGAGAAGGGTGATGATGAGTGCCGCGGGCGCCAAGCCGCGCGAGAGTTCGTGAGGCCGTCGTGTCACTACGCGCTCCTTTACAGCCAGGCCCGTACGGCCGGGCCGATCGCCGCCCGCCGGTTCGTCCCACAGGCCGGGGATGTTCCAACACTCTAGACCGGTGTCAGCAGGCGGGTGGCGGGGCCGTTCAGCCCTTTAGCGAGGCCATGTCGATGACGAAGCGGTATTTGACATCGCTGCGGAGCATGCGTTCGTAGGCTTCGTTGATCTGCTGCATGCGGATGAGTTCGATGTCGCAGACGATGTTGTGCTTGCCGCAGAAGTCGAGCATCTCCTGCGTTTCGGGCAGGCCGCCGATGAGCGAGCCGGAGAGGTGGCGGCGCGGCATGAGGAGGCTGAAGATGCTCACGCCCTGCGGCGCGGGCGGGGCGCCGACGGTGACGAGCGTGCCGTCGAGTTTGAGCAGCGCGAGGTAGGCGTTGAGATCGTGGTCGGCCGAGACGGTGTCGAGGATCATGTCGAAGCTGCCGGCGTGTGCTTCCATCGCCTGCGCGTTCTTCGAAATGACGACTTCATCGGCGCCGAGGCGCTTGCCATCGGCGATCTTGCTTTCGGAGGTGGTGAAGAGGACGGTGTGCGCGCCGAAGGCGTGGGCGAACTTGACGCCCATGTGCCCGAGCCCGCCGAGGCCGACCACGCCGATCTTCTTGCCGGGGCCGGCGCCCCACTTGCGCATCGGCGAATAGGTGGTGATGCCGGCACAGAGCAGCGGCGCTGCGGCGGCGGGGTCGAGGTTGCCGGGCACCTTTAGCGTGAACGCCTCGTCGACGACGATCTTCTCGGAATAGCCGCCCCACGTCATGCCGCCCGAAATCTTGTCGTCGCCGTTGTAGGTGAAGACGGGCACGTTGAGGCAGAACTGTTCCAATCCCTGCTTGCAGCTCGAACACGTGCGGCACGAATCGACAAGGCAGCCGACGGCCGCGAGGTCGCCGGGCCTGAACTTCGTGACCTCGCTGCCGACGCGCGTGACGCGGCCGAGGATCTCGTGGCCGGGCACGATGGGGTAGTTGGTCATCCCCCACTCATTGCGGGCGAAGTGGATGTCGCTGTGGCACACGCCGCAGTAGAGGATGTCGATCTCAACGTCCACGGGTCGCGGCTCGCGGCGCTGAACGCTGAACGGGCCGAGGGGTGCAGACTCTGATTGTGCGGCGAAGGCTTTGGTGGGCATGGGTCTCTCCTCCCAAGGTAGCGGCCGCGCCTCGCCGTCGAAGCCTGTCCAGGTCACGGCGTGGCGGGCGAGTCAGAGGATAGCGGTGATTGCAACGAGGTGCGGCGCGGTGGATGGGATGCATCTAGCAGGTAGCGAGGGCGGGTAGGGTGGGATAAGCGCCGCTCTGGAACGCATCCCACCATGTTGCGCTCGCGAACCTCGCACGGCCGTCGCGTCGACTATGATCCAGTATATCGCGATACCGCCGCCGGCGCTTTGCCGGCGAAACGTACTTCTTCACCGCCAACGTGCTCGATCGACGGCGCACTGCTTCTGGTCGACCAATCGAGAGTCTGCGCCATGCCTTTGCCTCAGTTCTTCGCCGCCGCCCTTCCATATCGATGCCAATCTTGTTTTCATCATGAGGCGATTCCTAATCACAATTTCCACCTGCCTCTTCCTCGGCTGCATCACCACCGTCTGCGTTTCGTGGGCATGTGTCTATTGGCTATCACCCTACGACGGACTGAATGGCACTTGGACCTATCCTGACAGCTCGGGGCATGGGGCGCGTACATATCGAACACAATCTGTTTCGACCGTGTGGATGGGCTTCCCGAATTCGCAGCCGGGTATAAAGCGCCTCATCGCCGCAATCATGTTCCAGCCTGACGCTGATCGGCGCGATTTCAGCTTGGCCGACGATTGGATGGCACCCTTCGAGCTTTCGCCCGCGACAGTGCCGGCTGCGATCATCAAGCGCTGCAGGGATTCTCAAATGCAGAGATATATCTACTGGCCTGCGCAGATGGAGGAGATCGCCGGCTGGCCGCTGCCGGCCATGCACGTCACCTTTGATCGGCTCGGCGATCTGAACGACTGGAAGTCGGATGGGATCGATATCTCCCCGCGCGGCCGCGGAATGCTCCGCTCCGATTATTTTGGCTACCGCGCGCTGCCGACTAAACCCGTCATGCGTGGTTTCATCTTCAACTTGTTGTTCTATGCGAACATCTACCTGATCCTGTTGTGGGTCATCCTCTCGTTGTTTCGCTTGCCGCGCCGCTTGCGAACGGCCCTGCGCGAGAGGCGCGGTGCGTGCCGGATGTGTGGGTACAGCCTGCAGCAGATCACGAGCGAAAGATGCCCGGAATGCGGTGCAGTGAGGGCAATACCGCCTGCGTATTGCGCGATCGTCGATCGGCGGAGGATGCTCTTTGGTGCCCATCGAGCCATCGGAGCGGGCATCGTCGTCACCATCGGGCTGGCGTGGGGTGCCGCGTGGACTTGCGAAGTGTTTTCGAATCAGCCCCAAGTCGGACGGGCGATCGACGTCGATGCCGCCGAGCGCTGCGTTTTGCAGTTCAGTAATGCTGGGTCAGATCGATTTGTTGTCTGGCATATGAGGGGGGATGAAGTTGCACGCGTTGAAGACACGCTGATGATGAGTAGCACCATAAACATGGGTGGTGTTGCCGGCGAAAGACGCAATTCACTTTATTTCACACACATCCTCGGCCCGATCACTGCTGGTTTTACTGACATTGCGCCCCGCTGGCTTGAGCGCGACTACGAGGAACTCGACGCCAGTGATGATCGTCCTGCGCACTTTATTTCGAGTGCCCATGGTTTTCCGTTCCGCTGCCTGAGCAGTCGCCTGTCTCTCCTCGGTGAGGGTGAGTGGAAAGCCCGCGCATTATTTGATGCGATCGAGATTCCCAAGCGCCGTGATCCGATGGCGTTCCAAAGGAGTGAATTTCAAATGGTCGGCACTCTCCCCATTCGACCCATCTGGACGGGTTTGATCACGAACACGCTGATCTACGCCTTCATCTGGGCGATTGGCGAGCTACTCGTCCGCTTTGCAGCTGGACGATGGGATAGGGATGTTTCATGTGTAGCGCGTAGGGTGGGATAAGCGCCGCTCTGGAAGCGCATCCCACCGGGTTGGGCGCCCACCCGCGGCGCCGCGCACCTGGCACGACCGACTCCGATTACTCTAATTCCATGTCGCGCGGCGGTGGTCCGGCCCCCCCAGTCCGCCGTCAATATGCCGCGCTCAATGTAGCGATTCATGGGATGCATCCGCAATCCGAGTCGCTCTGTTTTCACGTGTTCAGTTGGCGAATCCACTTACCCAGCCCTTTGGCGGAGAGTGCATTCACCAACCGCGCATCGGCAGTAATCATCCGCGCCCTTTCGCGCTCGGCCAGTGCCACATAGACGCAGTCGTAGACCGTGCGATCGGCAGCCGCGGCGATGGCGACGGCGCGGGGCAGCAGGGGAAGCGACTCGAAGATCTCCACGGGAAAGGTCGCGCAGTCGGCGGCGATTTGCCGGGCCTCGTCGGCGGACAATCCGCCGCGGCGGGCCGCCTTCCACGCGACGGCCGCGACTTCGATCCACAGCAGATCCGGCGCGATGAGACGATGCGCGCTGTGCAGCAGCGCGCTGGCCTCGCGCGAGCCGGCTTCGGGCAGAAACCACTTCGCGGCGACGCTCGCGTCCACCACCAGCGTGCTCACCTTTGGCGATCCTCGCGGATCATCGCCGTCGAGTCGGGCAGGTCGCGCCCGGCGAGGCGCTGCTGCCACGCGGCGGCCAGCGCCCGGGCCTCATCGTAATTGCGTTGCGTGCCGCGAGCCAGGGCGAGGTGCAATTCCTGCTGGATCGACCGGCCCGACTCGGCGGCGCGGCGGCGGAGCACCGCGAGCACCTGCGGATCAATGTCGCGCAGCAGCAGATTCGTCGATGCTGCGGCGCGGGATGACGATTCCTTGCCACTCTTTTTCGCGCGCGGCTTGCCGGACTTTCGGCCGGGCTTTGACCCGGCCTTGCCGGCGCGGGAGGACGGCGAGTTGCTCTTCGAGGTTCGGCGCTGGATCATGTCCGATGGTATCGCGGTGATACCACTCGATCCACGCCGAATTCCGATCCGAGTGGACGCGGGAACTCAGTCGATCGAACGTGAACGCACGCGGCCTCAGGTCGCGACCTGCCCCACGCGCTTGACCACCTCCGGCATCGCCGGGGCCGTGTCGAGCCATTCGCGGACGGTGCGGGCGATGGATGCGGCGTCGAGGCCGACTTCGGCGAGCTGCTTGGCGCGGCTGTCCTGGTAGATCCAGCGCTCGGGAATGCCGAGGCACTTGATGCCCGCCGTAGGCAGGCCGGCGTTGTGACAGGCGTCGATGACGCATGAGCCAAAGCCGCACGTGAGGCCGTGATCTTCGATAGTGAGAATCGGCACGCCGCGCTCGATGAGGTCGCGCAGCAGTTCGAGATCGACCGGCTTGGCGAAGCGCGCGTCGTAGACGTTGACCCGGTAGTCGCCGTTGAGTTGCTCGGCGGCATCGAGGGCGTTGATCGCCATCACGCCGTAGGCGAAGAGGGCCACATCGGGCTTCTCTTCGATCTTGAGCGCGCGGGCCTTGCCGAGCACAAACGGCGGGCAGTCTTCGCTTGCAAAGCGGTCGCTCACGCTGTCGCGCGGGTAGCGGATGACGCTGAGCCCGGCGTCGTAGTTGCGCATGAACTCGAGGCCGGCGCGGAGGCTGGGTTCGTCGATGGCCGCGAGAAGAGTGGCCTGCGGGAAGACGCGGAGGATGCTGATGTCGCAGAAGCCGTGGTGTACAGCGCCGTCGCCGCCCACCAAGCCGGCGCGATCGAGGCACAGCCGCACGGGCAGGCCCTGCAGCGCCACTTCCTGGAAGACCTGGTCGAAGGCGCGCTGGACGAAGGTCGAGTAGACGGCGAAGAAGGGCTTGAGCCCGGTCTTGGCCAGGCCGGCCATCATGTCCATCGCGTGGCTCTCGCAGATGCCCGTGTCCCACGAGCGCGTCGGGAACTTGGGCAGCACCTTGACCACGCCGGTGCCGTCGGGCATGGCCGCGGTGGCGCAGACTACCTTCTCATCGCGCTCCATGAGATCGACCATGGCATCGCCAAAGGCGCTCGTGAACGAGCGGCCGCTGGACTTGAGTTCGACGCGGCAACCCTGCACCACGAACGGCTTGGGCGAATGGAACGTGGTCGCATCGCCTTCGCAGTGTTCGTATCCCTTGCCCTTGATGGTGTGCACGTGCAGCACCATGGGGCGGTCGAAGTTGCGCACCTCGATGAGCATCTCGATGAGCGAGCGCAGGTCGTGGCCGTCCACGGGGCCGACGGTGAGCAGGCCGAACTTCTCGAACCACGCGTCCTCGGCGATGGCGGCTTTCATCATCTCGCCGGTGCGATGGTACATCTCGCCGATGATCGATCCGCCGGGCAGGTGCGAAACGACGTCCTTGGCGGCGCGCTTCATCTGCCGGTAGGTGCGGCTGGTGCGGACGCGGTCGAGGTAGGCGGCGACGGCGCCCTGGGGCTTGGCGATGCTCATGCCGTTGTCGTTGAGCACGACGAGGAACTGGCGCTTGAGCGTGCCGGCGTTGTTGAGGCCCTCCATCGCCACGCCGTTGACGATGGATGCATCGCCGATGATGGTGACGACGCGGCGGCCCTTGGGGTTGGTCTCGGGGTCGAAGGATTCGCCGTTGATCAGATCGCCGCGCGCCATACCGACGGCGGTGGAGATTCCCGTGCCGGCGTGGCCGACGCTGAAGAGGTCGTAGGCGCTCTCATGCGGCTCGGGGAAGCCGGCCATGCCTTCGCGCGTGCGGAGCTTGCTCAGCAGGGGCAGGCGGCCGGTGAGGAGTTTGTGCGGATAGCACTGGTGGCCGACGTCAAAGAGCAGCCGGTCGGAGCCGAAGTCAAAGACGTAGTGCAGGGCGATGGTGAGTTCGACGACGCCCAGATTGGGAGCGAGGTGCCCGCCGGTCTTGCTGACCTGGTCGTAGATCGTCTGCCGCACCTCGGCCGCGAGCGCTTCGAGCTGCTCGATGCTGAGTTGGCGCAGGTCGGCCGGGGACTGGATCGCGGGCAGGATCGGGGCGTTCATCAAGGGCTCTCTCAATCCAAAAAAGGGAGCGGACAAGGATATTGTACTCGATTCGCACGGCCGGGACGGCGGTTGCACGCTGGAACGGCGTTGCGGATGAGATCGGCCATCCGGTGGACGGCGGTGCAAAGGCGCACGTCCGCTCCGTCGATCGCTCCACTTTGTGGATAAACAGTGGATAGCCAGCCGGAAGCCGACTCCCCGGGCGGTCAGTCCCGCCTGATCGGGTGTCGGTTCACCTGAAATCGGCTAAGGCTTCACTAGTTTACCTGAATAGCGCCCCGGCGTAGGCAGACCTGGGCAGCTGCGCTGGTATACTGGCCCCAAGTTCATCCGTTCCCGGGGTGACCTGCGGAAGAATGTCGGGAATCGTGGTTTCCAAGTGAGCAACCAATTGACGTGAGGCTCCACGGCTGAGCCTGAGAACGGTCGGCGATGACCGTCGCGCTGTGCGTGCGCTGATGGATTTCAGCGGCGTCGGGGGGCGGTTATGTGCCGTGCCGAGCGGTGCTTTTTCGGGATGGATGACAGGCATCGGCGACGCTCGTGGCGGCGCGATGCGTGATGGAGTGAATTCTTCAGAAGGAGGAATGAGCATGTTTTCAATCAGGAAGTGCAGTGCGGCGTTCGCGCTGACTGCGGCGCTGCTGCCGACGATGGCGATGGCGGGCACAGGCAATGAAAGCGGCAACCAGCCGCGCGTCTTCGTGGAACAGCCCGGCGAACTCGAGTTCTCTGGGCAGATGATCGCCCGGCCCGTGCAGGGGCAGGTCATGCAGTCCGACGCCGCCCGCCGGCTGCTCGAGGCGGACTACACGATCGTCAAGTATCGCCCGGCGGTGGACTGGTACGTCATCGAAGTGCCCCAGGGCGAGACGGAGAACGCCGTCGCGCAGCGCCTGATGAACACGGGGATGTTCGAGTTCGTCGAGCCGAACTGGACGTGCTATCCCCTGGTCACGCCCAACGACACGCGCTTCGGCGAGCAGTGGAACATGACCAAGATCCAGGCGACCAGCGCGTGGAACTACAACACGGGCTTCAACGGCATCACCGTGGCCATCTGCGACACGGGCCTGCGGACTTCGCACCTCGACTTGCCGGCGCTGCGCAAGGAAGGCTACAACGCCGTGGATGAACTGTGGGAAGGCAACGGCGGCAACATCACCGACATCCACGGCCACGGCACGCACACGACGGGCATCGCCGCCGCCCACGGCAACAACGCGCGCGGCGTCGCCGGCGTGGGCTGGAACTATGCCCACCGCATCCTCAAGGTGAGCAACCTCTCCAACGGCAACTCGAGCATCGACGTGCTCAACCACGCGGCCGTCACCGCGTCCGAACAGGGCGACCGGGCCATCAACGTCTCCTACAGCGGCGTTGACAACGCGTCAGTGCGCGCGGCGGCGACCGTCATCAAGGGCAACGGCGGCCTCGTCTTCTGGGCCGCGGGTAACAGCAACCAGGCCATGAACGGCTCGAATCGCGACGCGGATGACGTCATGGTCGTCGGCTCGACGAACGAGACCGACGGCAAGTCGAGCTTCTCGAACTACGGCCTGTACGTCGATCTCTTCGCCCCGGGCAGCAACATCCTCTCGCTGTCTCGCACCGGCGACGACGCCTACGAGACGATGAGCGGCACGAGCATGGCCTCTCCTTGCGCGGCCGGACTGGCGGCGCTGATCTGGTCGCAGAACCCCGCCTTCACGCCCGATGACATCGAGAACCTCATGAAGGGCACCTGCGACAACGTCGGCAATTCGAATACGTTCGGCTACGGGCGCATCAACGCCTCCAAGGCGCTGACGGGCACAGCGCGCCGCAGCCTCGGCTCGACGTGGCAGGGCGGCAACGGCCAGAACGGCGCCATGTTCGACATCACCTGCCTCAATTCGCTGGGCATCACCATCACCGCCTTCGACTTCAACGACCGCAGCGGCGGACCGGCCAGCATCGAGGTCTACTACGTCACCAACAAGACTTCCTACGTCGGCAAGGAAACCAACGCCGGCGCCTGGACGCTGCTGGGCTCGCACTCGAACATCACGACTTCGCCCGTCGGCGAACCCACGGGCATCAACGTCGGCAGCCTCACCCTCGCGCAGAATCAGACCGTGGGCATCTACATCACCCGCACCGACGGCAGTTCGCTGTCGTACAGCAACGGCCCGCTGGGCGCCTACCAGGACGCCAACATCCGCTGGGAAGACCGCGGCGTGGGCAAGACCTATCCGTTCGGCACCACGTTCGCCAACCGCGTGTTCAACGGCTCGGTTCACTACCGCATCAACCCCGGCGGCATCCTGCCCACCGGCGCGCACGCGGCGTACAACTTCATTCCCTTCGGCGACGGCGACACGTGCACGATGCACCAGGTCTTCGACAGCGGCCTCTTCAGCGGCCCGGTCACCATGGAGTCCATCGGCTTCGCGCCCAACACGAGCCTGATCGGTGACACCGCGACTTCGAGCATCACCATCCGCATGGGATACACGAACAAGATCCCGGGTGTTGACACGAACCAGGGCGGCCTCGACGCGGTCCTGGCCAACAACCGCAACGGCGCCATGACGACGCTGTATTCCGGCAGCGCCACCAAGCGCACCTATATGAGCAACGGCTCGATCGAGCACAGCATGTTCTTCGATTTCGGCCGCAACACGTTTACCTACAACCCCAACAACGGAAACCTGCTCGTCGAGATCGTTTCCGTCAACAGTTCGGGCGTCGATACGGCCGTCTCGCGAGCGAGCGGAAGCAGCGAATCGTCGCGCGCATACAACTCGACGCGCTTTGGCAACTCAACCTCGCCGACCACCGCGACGCGCATGGACCTGGGCTATCGAGCCACCTCGCTGCCGTTCACGCTGACGGCGACGGGCGTGTGCCCCGGCCTCGTGACCGTGACGTGGGAGAACGCGACGCCGAATTCGACCGTCGCGCTCATCTACGCGCGAAACACCGGCTCGTTCGTTATTCCCTTCGGACCGTGCCAGGGCACGGTGCTGGGCCTGGGCAGCCAGAGCATTCGCCTGGTGTCCACCTTCCCGTCGGGAAGCAACGGCAGCGGCAGCCGCAGCGGGCAGTCGCAGTCGGGTGCGTGCCTCGGCTTCATGCAGATGCACGACCTGCCGGGCTGCAACCTCACCAACGTGGTGCAGCATCCGTAAGTTGAACGCTGCCTGAACGTGCGTTCAAACGACAGCCCACCCTCGCGATGAGGGTGGGCTGTTCATTTCATTTCAAAGCGGCGCGAGGAGAATCACGCGCTGCGCCGGCGACGGGCGCCGATGGTCAGCGCGCCGCCGAGCATCATGACCAGGCTCGCCGGGGCGGGCACTTCGGTGATGCTCAGTTCGAACGCGTCGCCGTAGTGGCCGTGGAACTCGATGCCGCTCGCGTCGTCGAAAACGTTCTCGGTCGCGGTGATGCGGTAGACGAGGAAATCGGTCTCGACGGGAATCATCATCGAAGTGGTGGCCATCTGCCAGGTGCGTATATCGCCGTCGGTGTAGGCGAAGCCCTCGGTCAGCGCGAGTTCGCTCTGCTTCCACATCGAGGGGAAGTCGATCGGCTCGCCGGCGTAGGCCGAGAGAACGATGGAGAACTGGGTGTCGATGAGCGGATCCTCGCCCCCGACGCGGTTGAACCAGCCGGTGGCGGTGGCGGCGGCGGTGCCGGCGTCGATGAGTTGGCGATATTCGCTGACATCGATGATCTGCCAGAGTTCGCTGCCGATGATGTCGCCGTAGGGGCCGCGCGGCGTGGAATACATGAAGTGAATCATCTGCGCGCCTTCGAACGGGATGATCCCGTCGGCGGCGGTGGTGACTTCGGCGACGTCGCCTGACCAGGTGTTCATGGTGGTGGGCAGGCGCAGGCCGGGCGCGGTGCTCAGCTCGAATCCGCCGTCGTGAATGAGATCGGCGCGGGCGGCACTGAATGCTGAAGCCGCGGCGGCGATCGCTGCGAGCGCACTGATAGTTTTGGTGTTCATGACACTTTCTCCTCACTCTTCCATTTTCCAACCGGGCGGCGCTGTAAAAGGCTGTGCTCGGTGGGCTCGCGCCGCCCACAACTAGACTACACCATGAACCGGGTCTGTCCAGCGAGATGGCGCCTTTGGCCGGGCGCGGCGACGGTGCAGCCGGCGCCGATGACCGGCCTTGACGCGCCGTGGCGCCCTCTCGAACGCCATTTCGGACGTGCCGCAGTCTGCCCGGCGCGGCCGCCGGGCGTGGATTCCCTTCTCATAATTCCACCCGCGAACGGCCCAGGGCCGCGAAACCGGTCGGAACGGGCCCGCCAGGGCCTATCATCCTGCCCGCGATCGTCCGGCGAGCCCTTGTCGGGCCCCGTCAGACCGCGTTGGCGACCAGCTAAGTCCTCCTGTCCGTAGGAGTTACTCCAATATGTTCGCAACCCTGAGCGAACGGTTCAACGAAACTTTCCGGAAACTGTCCGGGCGCGGGCGCATCACTGAGGCGAACGTCTCGGAAGCCATGCGCGAAGTCCGCACCGCCCTGCTCGAGGCGGACGTCCACTATGACGTGGTCAAGAAGTTCTGCGACGAGGTCATGGAAGATGCGCTGGGCGAAGAGGTCACCAAGAGCCTCAAGCCCGGCCAGGAGATGATCGGCATCGTCCACAAGCGCCTCGTCGAACTGATGGGGCCGGTCGAGCCGGGCATCATGTTCGTTTCGCCCGCGCCGACGGTCATCATGATGTGCGGCCTGCAGGGCAGCGGGAAGACGACAACGTGCGGCAAGCTCGCCGGCCACCTGCGCCGCAAAGGCAAGAGCGTCATGCTCGCCGCCGCCGACCTGCAGCGGCCCGCCGCCGTCGAGCAGTTGCAGACGGTCTCAAAGCAGGTGCAGGAGAAGATCCGCGGCGAAGGATCGATCCACTTCTACGCCGAGCCTGACAAGTGCGCTGCATACGGCAAGGCGGTGGGCGTGGCGGTGGGCGTGTGCGAGCGCGCCCTGGCCGCGGCGCGTAAGACCGGCGTGGATGTGCTCATCCTTGACACCGCCGGGCGCCTGCACGTCAATGACGATCTGATGAACGAACTGCGCGCGGTCAACTCCGCCGTACAGCCGCACCAGATCTACCTCGTCGTCGATGCGATGACGGGGCAGGACGCGGTCAACTCGGCCAAGGCGTTCAACGAGGCGCTGGCGATCGACGGCGTGATCCTGACCAAGTTTGATTCGGACACGCGCGGCGGCGCGGCGCTGAGCGTCAAGGAAATCACCGGCGCGCCCATCAAGTTCATCGGTGTGGGCGAGCATCTCGATGCGCTCGAAGAATTTCACGCCGAACGCATGGCCGGGCGCATCCTGGGCATGGGCGATGTGCTCAGCCTCGTCGAGCGCGCGCAGATGGAGGTTTCCGAAGAGGAAGCCGAAGACCTGCAGGAGAAGATGAGCAAGGGCCAACTGACGATGGATGACTTCCTCGGCCAGTTGCGCATGCTGCGGCGGATGGGCCCGCTCAAGCAACTGCTGGGCATGCTGCCGGGCGTGGGCTCGATGCTCAAGGAAGTGCAGGTCGATGATCGGCAGCTCAACCGCCTCGAGGGCATCGTCAACTCGATGACCAAAGAGGAGCGGCGCGATGTGAACGTGCTCAACAACTCGCGCCGGCAGCGCATCGCCAAGGGCAGCGGCTCGTCGCTGCAGGATGTGGCGCGCCTCGGCAAGCAGTTCGACATGGTCAACAAGATGAGCAAGACCATGAGCGGTGCGGGCGGCAAGGGCAAACTCGCGGCGATGAGACAGATGGCCGCGGCCCAGGCGGCGGGAACCGGCGGCGGCCGCGGCGGTGCGGGCGCTCTGGCGGGCATGTTCAAGACCAAAGGCTCGACCCACACCGAGAGCCCCAAGGCCAAGGCGCGCAAACGCCAGAAAGGCCGCGGCAAGCGGCGGTAGACGGCGCGTGGCGCAGCGCTCCTCGTCATGCCTGCGCAGGCAGGCATCCAGACGAACGTGCCTGAGCGCTCGCCACCCATTGATGAACCGAACGTCGTTGCACGCCCGTGGATTCCTGCCTACGCAGGAATGACGAAGCCGCAAGCTGACACGAGCCGCGCCAGTCCGCAGTACCCGGAGTCCATCGAAGGGTGAGGAAGCGGTATCCGCCGGACACCAGCCTTCGCCGAAGTCATCGCAAATGTATCTCACGACCTCGGGTCTGCCCACCGAATGCGGCGGCTATGCTGATGCGCACAGCATCGCCACTTTAAAAGGAGACCCGCTCATGAACTTCTGGTTCAGACGACACGCCGCCGTGCTTCTTGCGCTCATGGGTATCGGCATCGCGCTTTTTGCGAGCGTGCAAGCTTCTGCACTGTCCCGCAAGCCCGCTGCTCCAACGGCGGTCGCAGTCGTGGACTGGACGGCCGTAGCCGACAAGATCGATCTCTGGAAAGACATGCTCGCCGAATTGAAAGCGCTCGATGGCGACCTTCAGCGGCAAGGCAGTGAGATGCAAAAAGCGCTCACTGAACTGAATGAGAGCATCCAGGTGTTGCCTGAAGGCGGCCCGGCTCGACAGCGCGCGCGGGAGGAGTTCAATCTTCAACTCCTGAACTTCAACGCGTGGAAGGCGTTCGCAGAGAACAAACTGAAATCTGAGCAGGCCAAGCGGCGCATCCGTCTCTACAACAGCATCACCACCGCAGTCGGGCGGATCGCCGAGCGTGACGGGTGGCAAATTGTTCTGTTGGACGATTCGCGAAGCAGGCCCATCGAAGACACGAGGCCCGAAGAGGCTGCCAACATCATGAACCGGCGACAGGTGCTTTACTCACACGCGCAGGCCGTCGATATCACCGACGAAGTCGTACTACTGATGAACAACGAGTTCCGCGCCGGAAAATGAGGGCCGCGTGGCACTCGAAGACTCGCTTCACACCCGGCTACTGACGACCATTGCACGCCCGTGGATTCCTGCCTGCGCAGGAATGACGGGCCCCGGCGTGCGCCAGCGCTGGACCAACGCATTACTCGACGACCGCTTCAATGACGTTGCTCGCATTCTCGCGCTGGATGGCCTGGAACCACACGGTTCGCCCCTGCGACTGTGGCGGCATCGTCACCGTCCACATGACGTTGCCGCTTTGATCGGCCAGGCGCGGGCCGACGCCGAGTTGCGGCCGGGCGAGGTTGACGGGGACATCGAGCATGCCGATGTTCGTGTAGCCGCGGCCGGTGAGGCTGTAGACGACCCAGACCTGCTCGCCGGGCCGCGCTTCGCTCACGGCGAACTGCGCCTGCTCACCGGCGCGGAGCGGCGAAGTCTCGAGCACCATCGGATGCAGGCGCTGGTAGTAGATGTCCTGCTCGCCGTTGAACGTGGCGGGGTGAATCACGCTCACCGAACCGTTGTCGGACTGGCACTGGAAGTAGTCGCCGATCTTGCGTTGACCGCCGGGCCAGCCCAGCGACGGATTCCAGGGATCGCCGACTGGACGGTTGGTCGACCACGTCAATCCGCCGTCCCATGAATACGAGTAGTAGAGACGTGAGATGAAGTGGTTCGGATCGTCGCGCGTATCGAGCCAGACTGCGTCGAGGCGACCGCTGGGCGCCATGGACATGGCAGCCATCCATTGGTAATCCGGCCCACGCGGGTCGTCGTTCACGCGCATCGGTGTGCTGAATGTCCGACCGCCATCAGTGCTTCGAGCAAACATCACATCACAAACGTCGTCCGTTCGAACTGCAGAACTCAGCATGTATACCCAGCCGCGCTGCGGGCCGTCACGATGATCCACCACGACGTTGATCTGGCTGGCCGCCCCATCCGGGTTGAGCGGCGAATACCACAGACCGGAACCCAGGGGAATACTGATGGCGGCGGTAAACGTCGGTGTCGCGTTCGGGTCGCGAGCGTTATCTGATCGACGAAGCACTACTCCGCTTCCCCACCACCCGATGTAGACCTCACTGTCGGGACCTGGATTCACGAACGCGAATACGGATGCACCGACACTCCACGAATTCCACGTGCGGCCGCCGTCGATTGAGCGGGCAAACTCGCCGGGGATCTGCCAGATGCCGTAGTGGAATCCGTTCAGATCATCGATGGCGTACCAGTTCTTGTCGCAGAAGCAATTCTCACGGATGTAATTGGGCGTCTCCCACGTAAAACCGCCATCCGTGCTGCGATACACCGTCTGCCCGTCGCGCGTCGAGCGGTAGATCATGCTGTTGTAATAGACCATGCCGTTGCGATCGAACTTGACCACGGGATCGGTCTGATTCGCGTTTCCCGATCCTTCCGGCGGCTCGAGCGTGCCGCCGTTGTACCACGTCAGCCCTCCGTCGAGCGTAACCGCGTACCCCGCCAGCCGAAAGTCGGAGGTGTTGGTTGCAAACTCCCGCCACCCCACCACCATGTGCTGAGGATCCGTCGGGTCAATCGCAAAGCTTGGCTCGTTCGCCGCATCGCCGGGGATGTTCATCCCGAGCGCATCGGTGTTGATCTGCACGCCGCGCTGGGCCAGCCCCGGCGTCGCGGCGAGAGCGGCAACGAGCATCATGAGAGTCATTCTGCACAAATTGGTGGTCTGGCGCACGGCTACCTCACTTTCACTGGTGCGGACGGTGCTTCATCGCGCGGCGGACGCGACGGCATGGTCAAGGTAACGCGTTTCTCGCCCTGGTGCAAGCAGAAAAGCACCTTGATCTGCCGTCACTCCGCGAGCTACTCCACCACCGCCTCGATGACGTTGCTCGCGTTCTCGCGCTGGATGGCCTGGAACCACACGGTTCGCCCCTGTGACTGGGGCGGCATCGTGACCGTCCACATCACGTTGCCGCTTTGATCGGCCAGGCGCGGGCCGGCGCCGAGTTGCGGCCGGGCGAGGTTGACGGGGACATCGAGCATGCCGATGTTCGTGTAGCCGCGGCCGGTGAGGCTGTAGACGACCCAGGCCTGCTCGCCGGGCCGCGCTTCGCTCACGGCGAACTGCGCCTGCTCGCCGGCGCGGAGCGGCGATGATTCGAGCACCATCGGGTGCAGGCGCTGGTAGTAGATGTCCTGCTCGCCATTGAACGTGGCGGGGTGAATCACGCTGACCGAGCCATTGTCGGACTGGCACTGGAAGTAGTCGCCGATCTTGTTCTGCTGCGGGTAGCCGAGCGAAGGATCGAACGGATCGCCGACGGCGCGGTTGGGAGACCAGGTGAGGCCGCCATCCCACGAGTACGAGTAGTAGAGGCGGGAGATGAAGTGATTGGGGTCATCGCGCGTGTCGAACCACGTCGCGTCGAGCCGGCCGGAGGGCGCGATCGAGATACTCGCCATCCACTGATAGTCCTGGCCCGGCGGATCGTCATTGATGCGGATGGGAGTGCTGAAGGTCTGCCCCCCGTCGGTGCTGCGAGCGAACATGACGTCGCAGACATCATTGGCGGGGACCGATGATGAACAGGCGTACACGTTGCCGCGACTCGGGCCGTCGCTCGTGTCAACCATGATCCAGACCTGGCCTGACCCACCGCCCGGGTTGATGCGCAGACCCGAAGGCATGCGCCCGAACGGCAGCCGCACTTCCGGACTCCACGTCGGAGTCTGGTTTGGATCGCTTGCGTTGCGGGAAGTTCGAAATGCGACGCGCTGCGCGTTGTAGTCCCACCACGCCAGGTACAACTCGCCGTTCAATCCCGTTTCCATATAGGAGCGGATGCCTGCGCCGAGCGGCTGCGGCGTCTGCCAGGTCGCTCCCTCGGTGATGCTGCGCGAGACGTAGATCGTGGTGTTCCCCCAACTGCAATAGTGATGTCGGCTTGCGCCGCTGCGGTCGATGGTGTACCAGTTCTTGTCGGCGAACCCCGTGAACAGGTAGAGCGGGTCGTTCCATGAATAGCCGCCCGTATCGCTGTTGTAGATCAGGATGCCGAGTTGCCCACCCGTGAAGAGCAGGCTGTTGTAGAAGAACCTGCCGTCATTATCGACGGCGATGACCGGGTCGGACTGCTCGCCGTTGGGTGAGCCGTCGGGTGGGGGAAGCGTTCCTCCGTTGTACCACGTGAGGCCGCCATCGGTCGTCACGGCATAGCCGGCATACCGCGAATTCGAATTGACGGTGGGGAATTCGCGCCATCCTACAACCATGTGCTGGGGGTGAAGCGGATCGATGGAAAAGCTCGGCTCGTTCGCCGCGTCGTTGGGGATGTTGAAGCCTTGCCCGTCTATGTTGATCTGCACGCCCTGCTGCCCGATCGCGCCTGAGGCGCAAAGGGCGCCCGTGAGAGCGACAAGCAAAGTGGCGGCTGCAGCGCGATTCTGTTCCATCCGGATCATCTTCAAACTCCTCGTCTGTTGAGGTTTACTCCACCACCGCCTGGGCGACGTTGCTCGTGCTCTCGCGCTGGACGGCCTGGAACCAGAGGGTGCGGCCGGCGGCCAGGCGCGGCACGGGGAGGCTCCACTGCGCCGCGCCGCTCGCGTCGGTCGTCTTCATCGAGCCGACCTGGAACGGGCGGTCGAGACTGAGCGTTACGTTGAGCTGCGCAACGTACGTGCTGCCCAGGCCGCTCAGAGTCGCGGCGAGCCAGACGCTCTCATTGGCCCGCGCCCCGGCCACGCTCGCGCTGCCCTGCTGACCGGCCACGAGCGCGCTCACATTCACCTGGAACGGTTCGAGGCGCATGAACCAGAGATCCTGCCCGCCGTTGAACGTCGCCGGATAGACGACCCCCGCGCCGCGATCGTCTGACACGCTCTCCATGTAGTCGCCGATCTTCTGCTGCTGCGGCCAGCCGAGCGTGGTATCGAACGCGTCCGAGAGTCGCCGATTCGGCGCCCAATTTGACCCGCCGTCGGTCGAGAAGGTGTAGAAGAGCTGCGACCACGGCACGGGATGTCCGCTGCTGTTACGCGTGTCGAACCAGAAAACGTCGATGCGGCCATTGGGCGCGACGCTCATCGCCGGCATCCACTGCAGCGCGCCCGGCCCGTCGTCGTTGACGCGAATGCCCGTCTCCCACGTGAAGCCGCCGTCGCTGCTGCGCGCAAACGAGAGATCCGCGCCATCGCGCCGGTCGTCGGGCCAGAGGGCGTAGACCCAGCCGCGGCGAGGCCCGCCGGATGAATCGACGCCGAGAAACAACTGGTGAAAGCCGGTCGGGTTCACGGGCACGTTGCCCGGGTCGTTCGCGGCGTCGATGCGGATATCAAGGCCATCGCGCCCGCCGGCGCCGAAGGCGTCGAAGGTCGTGGTGACGTTGGGGTCCTTGGCGTTGGTGGACTTGGTGATGAGGATCGCGTTCTGGTTGTAGTTCTTCCAGCCGGCGTACACCTCGCCCTCGGGGCCTACGACCATGTGCAGCATCCACTGCGTGCCGCCGGCGTCGGCGATGCGCTTGCTTGGCGTCCACGTGTGGCCGCCGTCGGTGGACTCGACATAGCAGTAGCCCCCGAGGGTGAAGTGATTCCATCCGCCGTACAGGTGCCCGTCTCCCATCCCGCCCGTGTTGTCGATGGCCAGCCACGGCTTGTCGCCGCTGGTCGGATCTTCGATGGGGTCCGGCACGGACCACGTCTGCCCGCCGTCGGCGGACTGGTACATCCACTGTGCGTAGTTGGGCCGAAAGACCTCGCTCCAGTAATAGAAAACGCCCTGCGCGTTGACCTTGACAAGCGGGTCGGACTGTTCGGGGTTCTGGTAGCCCGGCGGGCCGGCAAGCGTGCCGCCGTTGGTCCACGTCAGCCCGCCGTCGCTCGACCACGCGTACCCGGCGTAGCGCGAGTCGGAGTTGATGGTCGGAAACTGGCGCCAGCCGACAACGAGCCGATCAGGATCGACAGGGCTGACGGCAAAGGTCGGCTCGTTGGCCGCATCGCCGATGATGTCGTTGCCCAGGGCGTCGGTGTTGATCTGCACGCCGCGCTGCGCGAGCGCCGATGAACCCAGCGCTGGCAGCGTCAACAGCAGCGCCGCACCGGCCCGGCGCAGCGCTGTTCGTGGTGATGTGCGCATGTCTCCCCCTCGTCCTCTCTAGTTGCCCGATTCACTTCACCTTGGATCACTGCACGTCGGCTTCGAGCACGTTGCTGGCGTTCTGCCGCTGGATGGCCTGGAAGTAGATGTGCTGGCCGCGCGACTGCGGCGGCATGGTGACCATCCAAGACACATCGCCGTTGGCGTCCGCCGCGCGCGGCCCGACGGCCAGGCGCGGCTGGGCGAGATTCACCGGCACATCCAGTTGCGGCACGTCTGTGTAGCCCGCGCCGGCCAGGCTGTAGACGATCCACACGCGCTCGCCCGGGCGGCACTCGCTCACGCTGAACTGCGCCGGCTGGCCGGCGAAGAGGTCCGTCGATTCGAGCACCATCGGGTGCAGGCGGCGGTAGTAAATGTCCTGCTCGCCGTTGTACGTCGCCGCGTGCACGAAACTCATCGAACCGTTGTCCGAGCGCGCGTGGAAATAGTCGCCCATCTTGCGCTGCTGCGGCCAACCGACGCGCGAGTCGAACTGGTCGCCCACGGCGCGGCTGGGCGACCACGTCGCGCCGCCGTCATACGAGTGCGCGTAATAGAGGCGCGAGAGACGGTGCCCGGGGTCGTCGCGCGTGTCAAACCACGCCGCGTCGAGCCGGCCGCCGGGCGCGAGCGACATCGCCGCCATCCACTGGTAATCCTGGCCCGGCGCATCATCGTTGACGCGGATCGGCGCGCTCCACGTCTGGCCGCGATCGGTGCTGCGCGAGAACATGACGTCGGCCACGTCGTTGGAAGTCTCGGATGAACTGAGCACGTACACCCAGCCGCGCTGCGGCCCGTCACGATGATCGGTGGCGATCCACACCTGGCTCGCCCCGCCGTCCGGGTTGACCGGCGGCTGCCAGACCATGCCGCCCAGCGGCACCGTGACCTCAGGCGTGAAACTCGGCGTCGCGTTTGGATCGCCCGCGTTGTCGGAGCGCCGCACCTTCACGCCCGCGTTCTCCCACCAGCCGATGTAGACCTCGGCGTCGGGCCCGATGCCGATGTGCGCGAAGATGCTCGCGCCCACGTCCCAGCGGCTCCAGGTCTGCCCGCCGTCGGTGCTGCGGGCAAACTCGCCAGGGAACTGCCAGATGCCGTAGTGGTGGCCGGAGAGGTAGTCGATCTCGTACCAGTTCTTGTCGGCGGAACTGTTGCGCATGAACACTGGCTCCTCCCACGAGAAGCCGCCCGTGTCGCTGCGGTACGTTGCCACGCCGAGGTGGTTGCCTCGGAAGATGAGGCTGTTGTAAAAGAACACGCCGTTCCAATCGACCGCGAGCACGGGGTCAGACTGCTGTGCGTTGGGCGCATCGGGCGGCGGAGGCAGCGTGCCTTCATTGAACCACGACAGCCCGCCATCGGTGCTCACCGCGACCCCGGCGTAGCGGGCGTCGGAGTTGATGGTGGGAAACTGCCGCCAGCCGGCGACGAGGTGCAGGGGGTTGGTCGGGTCGATGGCGAAACTCGGCTCGTTGGCCGCATCGCCGGGGATGTTCATCCCGTTGGCGTCGAGGTTGACCTGCACGCCTTGCTGAGCCGCCGCCGAGACCGTGAACGCGGCCGCGATGACGAGGGCGCTGCACCCCGCGCCCACCCGCCCCACCAATCTGAGATGCTGCATGACCCGACTCCCCTTTCGCGATTGACCCGGGCGGCGGCGCGGCCACAGGCGCCAAAAACCTGCATCCCTGCGGGTTTGCCGCACAGGTTCGCTCTCTCTCAACCGCTGTCGGGGCCGGGTTGTTCCAACTGAACAGCGCCAGCCGCGGCGGGCGGCATGGGGCCCACCGGCTCCTGTCTCGATGCCTTGATGCCTTGATGCCTTGATGCCTTTCCCCTAATGCCCAGTGCCTAGTGCCTAATGCCTCTCTTCATGCCTGGCCTCTACTCAAACTCATGCACCACCAACTGGCTGATCGCGCACTCGTTCTGGACGACGGCCTGGAAGAGGATGGTCTGCCCGCGGGCGACGAGGGGGACGGTGCGGGTGATGGCGGCCACGCCGTTGCCGTCGGCGATGGCGCTGCCGATGATGGTTGGCTGATCGAGTTGCAGCGCGTTCTGCTGGAGGTCGCAGCCGGGGATGCGCGTGCCCCCGCCGTGTTTGCTGTAGAGAAATACGACCCGTGCGCTTGGCGTCGCGTTGGTCACGCTGAGGGCGTTCGCCTCGCCGGCGCGGCCGGGCGCGGGGGCGGCGAGGTCCAGCGAGGGATCGACGGGCGTGAGCAGGAGCGCGAAGTAATCAAGGGTTCCCCTTATGTTCGCCGCGACGGACATCTGTCCGGCGTCATTGATATGGCCACGATCGAGCCGCCAGTCTTCACGGGTGCGCGGCGGCATCAGGTCTTTGAGCAGGCGCATGGGATGGCCAGACTCGCGGATGAACATTTCGCGCGTGGTAGCGAAGTCGCCGATCGCGCCAATGACGTGGCCGGCATTGTTGATATCCTGGCCCCAGCTGTATGCACCGTATCGTCCATCGTGAATGTCAATGATGCGACCGTCGATCCACACCACTGCATGCCCGTTGCCATTGGCCGCTTCTGACCGACCCACAATCTGGCCGAGGTCATTGATCGCTTCGGCGCGACTTCCTTGGCCCGAGAGTGAACCCAGGTCGATCATCTCGCCATTGCGCCACAGCAGGGCATTTACCTGAAGGTCAAACCCCCCGCCATAACCAATCGCCTCGCTCTTCTCGTTGATATCATTTGCGCCCCTCGAGTAAAGCTCAGGCGGCGCTGCCGGGAGCGCGGTCATTACACCGTTCTCCCAAAGAAACCCACGATCTGCATAGTTCCCGAACTCGTACTCCGAGTCTCCGACGATCTGGCCCTGATTGTTGATCGCGCCGGCCCCGCTGGACTCACCCCCCAACGTCCCAAGCTCGATCATGATTCCATTGCGCCACAAGAACGCATGGCCGACGAAGATGCTTCCACCCGGTTCGAAGCCGGACGAGCCCACGACCTCGCCGACTTCATTAATGTCTCTGGCGCTGCCCAGGTCGCCGCCGAGCGTTCCGAGGTCGATGACGCCACCATCTCGCGGCCAGAGAGCCGGTCGAGGAAGCCAGAAGCTCTCCAAGGGCGCTTGCCCAACGGTATCCCCGAACAGATTTAGCCCGTCGGCGACATCAGATGCCAGTGATTCGTTCTGTGAACGCAATTGGATCGTCGCATACCGGTATTCCTGAGACAACACGGAAGAGCAGATCATGAGAATTGATAACTGGATAACGGTTCCAAACCGCATTTGTCGCATGGTGGCGGGCCTTTCAAAAAAGTGAACGCAATGGTCTGGAGCGGCTCTCGCCGCTCCAGACAGAGAGAGTCACTCACTGCCCGCCGCAGCCGGGGCAGACTTCACTCTCATCGCACCCGAATGCATGGGGCGCGAAGTTGGCGATCTTGTAGGTCGCGCCCGTCGTCTCATACGCCTCCATGATCGGAGTGTAGCGGTTCGTGTAGTTGCCTGACTCGAACAGATCCTCGTCGTTGCGCACCTGGGTGGCGCGAAGTCCCTCGACGAGGAAGCGGCTGGGCTGTCCGACTGATCCCTTGTCCCACTGGAGCGTGGACCAGCACAGTCCGACGAAGTCCGCATCATTGAACTCGCCGAAGAGATCGTCGATGCGGAAGCCGGCCTCCAATCCGACGGGATTCCAACGGTCTGCGTCAGACTCCCAGCGGTTGATGAAATCTTCCCAACTCTCTCCCGTCGGTGGATTCGTAGTGCCCCAGAAGAACATCTGGTGGATCTGGATGTTGGTGACGCCGAACGGATCGACTTCCTCAAGCCACCAGTCATCATTCTGAAAGTCCGCCATAGCCCCGACTTCCGTCGAGATGCGCCAGTTCGGCACGTCCCAAGGCGCGCCCGTCTCATCCACCAGGCGCTGAATGGCGTCCAGCGCCGGCTGCGCCTCATTGTAATGCACATGCATCGAGAAGTATGCCTGGTTGGAGTTGCACCAGTCAGCCACCTTGGTCGTCAGGTAACGACCTGCGTCATTCGGGTCCTGGGCCTCGTATCCGTTGTACACGTTGCCATCGCTGATCCCGCAACTGGTCATCCGCAGCGGCCGACCGGCCAGGGCCGATCCTTCCAGCGCCGCCCACAGCATCTCCGCCTGCCAGTCCTGCACCGCACTCACCGCGAGCGCCTTGCAGTTGGCCGGCAGATACTGAAACAACGTACCTTCATCGAATGAATCACAATCGAACTCATCCTCGCGGAACCGATAGCCCCGCGCCCCGCCGAAAGATTCGTTGCCCCATTGCAGGTAGTCAATGCAGCGCGCGAATCGGTACGCGAAGAGCCGCAGATCATCGAGCGCCGCCTGCTTCTCCTGCGGCGCTTCGGGGTCGGGAAGGGCTTCGCTGTCGCCGAACTCCTCCGGCCCCATCATCGAGTGCACCCGAATCAGGATCTCCGAGGTCAGATTCTCGTTGGCGCGGCCCTCGCCCGTGCCCCAACTGGTCACGGCAGTATGGAATCCAGTGCATGAAGCGCAGTCATCCACTTCCGGATGCAGAATGTCTTCGACCCAGTACTCGCCGGCGATTGATTCCGGCCGGTCTTCAATGCCTGCCGGTCCGACGTTCACGCCCAGGCGCACGAGTTGAGCCGGATCGATAGCCCCTTCGGGGTCCGCTGATGAATTGGGCGAGTGCAAGCCGACGCGCATGTTCTCAGCCCAGTCAAGAAGCCAGTTGTCATTGCTGTCCAGATTCTCCGGATCGTCGAGAATCTCGCGGTAGTCCGGCTCGCCGTTGTTGTCTACGTCATACGGAATCACCAGGCACGGCAGCGGGTCGCCCGTGCCGCCCGCTTTGTAACTGCCGCCGATCCAGCCGGCGTTGTTGATGGCCCGGCCGGAGGCGATCACATCCGTCGCACCGCGCATCAGGGTGATGCTGTCAAGCAGGTCAGCGCTGTTGATGCTGCCGCGCTTGTTCCAGATGGCCACACCGGCCGTACCGTCGGTGCGCATGATGACCATCTCGCCCTCGTCGTTGAGGTCCATCACTGCGGCATCCGCCCCCGCGGCGAACGGCTCGACGGTGTACACGCCCGGTGTCAGCGGCGTCCAAAGCGCCGCCAGAAATTCGCCGTCGTCATCCACCCAACCCCCGATGTAACCGCCATCGTTGATGGCAAGCGCGCCGCTGGCGTCAAACGGGTTCGGATGAATGTCCGTCAGCGTATCGGGCACCCAGGTGTACGCGTGCGACACGCTGCTCACGAGGTGCCAGCCGACGACCTTGCCGCTCGAGTTGACTCCGCAGGCGGCGCTCGATGTGGTCGAAGCCGGATTCCAGTAGTTGTACTCGTCTTCCCAGACGAGCGAATGATTGTCGCCTGAATCCTTGTAGTTGCAGGCGATCCGCTCGGAGGCGTTCACTCCGTTGCCGTGGATCGGGGTCTCGACATCAAAGATGTAGCCGTCGAAGTCGCCATCGGATGACCAGACCGCGCCCAAATCCTCGTCGAGCGTGGTGTCGTGCGCATAGCCGACGATCATCGGCGGGTCGTCGCTGTTGAGGCTCAGCGCTCCGCCGGCATCGGCGCCCGTGGGCAGGTCGAGCATCGTGACGCCACCCGCAGGATCGAAGAAGAACGGGTACTCGACTTCGGCGGAGTCGTTCCACATCCAGCCGACCGCCTGCCCTGCTTCGTTGAGCGCCATCACTTCGCCGGAGGAATAGCCGCTGGGCGGCGCAATGCGCACAGGCACGAACGGCTTGAAGATCGGCGTGGTCAGCATCTCGCTCTCCGCTTCCGCGCTGCCCGCCGACACGGCGGCAGCAGCGGCTTCCACCCCGACTGTCGGTGCGGCCCACCTTCCCTCCCAAGTGGCCGCCGAGTTGACGTGCCAAACGGTTTCGCCCGCAGCCGCCAGCAAGATTGTACTGGCTCCGAGCAGCGAGATGGTCGAGAATCCACTGTGAACGCGCTTGAAAGGACGTCTCATAGGACGCCTCCTTCGAAGAGGGCGGCGACAAATTCGCCATCGACAGATGACGACTCCATCCACCGCAACACCGACTGAGAACGGCGCCAGTAGCCCCTGCGACCCGCGGCCACCCCGCGCCATGGGCGACAGCATGCAGTAACGCGGCTCCAACGTACCTGCGGAACGCCACACCGTCGAGAACAAAGCGCCATAACGACACTTGATCAGGGTGGATTTCTCGTGGTTTGAGGCACGCAACCGGTGAACTGCGATGGGCTCGCCGCTCAGTACATCCCCGCCGGGCTGGCGGACAAGGTGATGTCGTCGATCTGACCAGCTCGCTACCTGGACGCTGCCCCGGACCGGCTTTCGCGGCCGGCTCCTACGATTGTCCGTGCTCGCCTGTGTCATCCTCTTTCTCGTCGCAGCGCTGCTCGGCGCCGTCGGCGTGCTCGTCCTCTACCGGGCCGGCTTTGCCGACCGCTCGCGCGGGCGGCCGCGGTGCCCGAGTTGCTGGTACGACATGACCGGCAGCCGGGGGTTTGTGTGTCCCGAGTGCGGCCACGACGCCCGGAGGCAGCGCAACCTCCTGCGCACGCGCCGCTACCGCATGCAGGCCCTGCTGGGCGCTTTGCTGATCGTGTGCGGCTCGACGCTGGCGGTCCTGCCGCGGGTGCAGGAGCAGGGCTGGACGGCGCTGATCCCCACCACCGCATTGATGATCGTCATGCCCTGGACCGACAACCCATGGGTGCTCGACGAGGCGGACGCCCGGGTGAACGCATCGAACCCGGAGTGGTTCCGCCGCCACAACCGCGAGATCTCCGAGTACGGCCGGTTCTTTGCGCACCGCTGCGCGGCGATCATCGAAGCCGGTCGCCCCACCCGGCTGCGGGCGGTGCAGCTCATCTCCGACATGCGTCTGCGCGATGACGTCGCCGAGCGGGCACTGCTGCTGGCAACGGAGGATGCGGATCCGACGATTCGCATCGAGTCGCTCAATGCGCTTTCGCTCATCGCCGGGGCGGACCACATCGTCGATGCCGGCCGCTGCGCCCGGCGCGTGGCTGGGTGCTTGAGCGACAGCCGCGTGGCGGTGCGGACGCGTGCGGCGCGGGTTTTTGACTTCCTTCGGCCGCTGCATCCCGATGCGATCGAGCCGCTGGTCGAGGCGCTGGCCGACGAGCGGGCTGAGGTTCGATCGGAAGTGTGCGATGTGCTGGGCAAGTTCGGCAGCATGGCCGAGGTGGCGGCGCCGAAGCTGACCGAACTCATCGACGACCCGTCCAGCATGGTGGGGGCCAACGCCATTCGCGCACTCGGGCGACTTGGGCTTGCGGCCACTCCGGCGGTGGATGAGATCATCGCGGCGATCGATGCGGATGACCGTCGAATGGATGCGGCCCTGCGGGCGCTGCAGCTGCTTGGCCCGGTGGCGCGCCCGGCCGTGCCGCGCCTGACACTGCTGCTCACCGAGCCGCGCGTCATGGACTACCGGCGCGTGGCCGCACTGGAAGCGCTGCTCGCGATCGACTCCTACGACCCCGAGGTGCTTGCGAGCCTGGAGATTGCGTCGCGGGTGCCGGTGGAGCAGGTGCGGTATCGAGTGGCCAGCGAGATCGGCCGCTACCGGGCGGATGAGCCGCTGCAGGTGCGGATCCTTGTGGGCCTGCTGGGCGATGAATCGCTCATGGTGCGGCAGGAGGCGGCGCTGTCCATCGGCCGGCTCACGCCGCTGAGGCCGGGAGAGATCGAACTTCTGCGCGGCCTGGCGGCCGACCCGGAGTTCATCGGCTGGGAGCAGGCCCAGAGCGCCCTGGGCCGCGCGCTGGAGTGGACCGCGGTGGATACTCTTGGTGACAAGAGCATTGATGACCTCCCCGCCGAATCTCGCCGTTAGCGCCCACGTCCTTTGCACCTGTTGCCATGCCTGAACTGCCTGAAGTTGAACATCTGCGCCTGACGCTGGCGCCACGACTGCTCGGCCGGCGGATCGAGCGCGTCCTGGTGCATCGCCCTGATGTGGTGCGCGCGGGGAGCAGGATCGCCGCCGACGCCTTGCCGCGTCTGCTGCTCGAGGGCCGGCGGGTCGCCGAGTTGCGGCGGCGCGGCAAGCAACTGGCGATCATTGCCGAGGACGGCGCCGTGCTGCTGGTCCAGCTGGGCATGACGGGGCAGGTGGTGTACGTCGGCGCCGGGGCGCAGCCGCGGCGCGGCGATCATGTTCACATCACCTGGCTGCTCGACGGCCAGCCAGACGGCGAGCGGGTCATCTTCCGCGATGCGCGTCGCTTCGGTGCGCTGACGCCGTTCGAATCGCTCGAGGCGGTGCAGGCCGGCCCGTGGTCGCGGCTGGGGCCCGATGCTCTGGCGATCAGTCAGCGGGAGTTGAAACCGGCCCTGGCGGGTACGCGACGGGCGATCAAGGCGGCGCTGCTCGACCAGGCGGTGCTCGCCGGAGTGGGGAACATCTATGCTGATGAATCGCTGATCCGCGCGGAGATTCATCCGCTCTGCCCTGCCAGCGATCTGGATGCAGTGCAGGTAAGGCGACTGGCCCAGGCGATCCGCACCACCCTTCGGCGATCGATCAGTGCCGGCGGCACGACGCTGCGCGACTACGTGGATGGCAACGGCCGAGGCGGCCGCAACCGCCCGGACCTGCTCGCGTACGCCCGGGCCGGCGAGCCTTGCCGCGGATGCGGTGAGCCGCTGCTACATCTTGTGGTCGCCCAGCGGACGACGACGTTCTGCCCCCGATGCCAACCCCTGAGGCCATCCACCAGTTATCCACATGCACCGGCGCGAGGTCGAACACTGCGGACGCGGCCGACCGGAAGTGCGGCGGGCCGAGCCGGCAGAGGCGCCAAGACCAGGATAGGATGAAGAAATATCTCTTCATCTCCGTTTAATACCCTGTTAATGAGTGCACAGCAACCTCATCCCCGGCTGCAAGTGCCGCTTTTGCCACCAGTTGCGATGAATGGACGATTGTGGATAGCCTGTCAAGTCGCTGGCGCGAAGCATCGGGCAGCGCCTCGAACCCCACGGAGTTTCGTGGATGAACGGCTCGCCGATGGTGGACCGCAAGCCATCCCGCTCGGTCGGCTGTCGGGTCGGCACGGTGCAGCGCGCCGTTCCCAACAAGTTGTGCACAATGACAGTCAGGCTGAATTGATCCGGCGCGAGACGCCAGCGGGGCCAGTCAGCCTCGCTGATCGAGGGGTGTAACCATGGCGGGACAGACGCAAATAACTGAAGATGCGGCGGATAGCAGGACCGGGCAGATCGAGGCGGCGATCCGGCAGGCGCGGCTGGTTGTCGGGGCCATGGCGCTTGGAGCGCTCACCTTCGCCGCGATCGTGCTGGGACTGAGCGCCAGCCGCGGCCCGCTGATGGGCGCGAACCAGTCGCTCCCTGTGTTTCTCGGCGCGATCTCGGTGCTTGTGATGGTTCTGAATCTCGTCATCGGCCTGGTCATCGTGCGACGCGTTGACGCGAAGGCTCGCCGTGGCGAAGTCGTCGTCACATCGCAGGTGTCTGGCGCCGTACTCACCTTTGCGGCACTGATCCAGGCGCCGACGCTCCTGGCCGCGGTGGCGGCGCTGCTCGGCGGGCCGCCGTATCTGCTCATCGCGCTGGTGGGCAGCGCCATTCTGCTGGCTCAGTGGATCCGCCTGCCGGATCGCATGCGCGACATGGCGGGCGGTTCATCATGGGCGACGTGGCGCTGAAGGCCCGGCCAGGATGACGGTGCTCAAGACAAGCGGATGGCCAGGTCGCGCTCGATCATGTCGAGGCGGCGATCCATGGCAGGATCGGTCGAGCGCATCCGGCTGATCTTCTCGACCGCGTGCATCACGGTGGTGTGGTCGCGACCGCCGAAGAAGCCACCGATCTCCTGCAGGCTGTGGCTGGTGTGGCAGCGGGCCAGGTACATGCCGACCTGTCGCGGCAGGGCGATCGACTTGTGGCGCCTCTTGGAGAAGAGGTCCGTCTGCTTGACTTCAAAGTGTCGCGCGATCGCGGCGATGATCGCCTGGATGCTGACAATGGGCGTGAGCGGCGAGGGGGCGTCGCCGAGCGCTTCGCGCGCCAGCTCGAGATCGATCTCGCGGTTCATCGCCATGGCGGTGGCCTGCAACTGCGTCAGCGCGCCCTCGAGTACGCGGATGTTCGAGTCCGTGTGGTGCGCGACGAAGCAGAGCACATCATCTGGTAGAACGAGCCCGCGCAGCCGCGACTTGATGCGCAGGATGGCCAGCCGCGTCTCGTAGCAGGGCTTGTCCATGCGCGCGACCAGGCCGGACTTGAACCGGCTGAGCAGGCGGTCTTCCAATTTCGGAATTTCGTTGGGCGCCGCATCGGAACTGAGCACGATCTGCTTGCGGCTCTGCCAGAGACTGTTAAACGTGTGGAAGAACTCTTCCTGCGTGCGCTCGTGCGCGGCGAGGAAGTGAATGTCATCGACCACGAGCACGTCGATGTCGCGGAACTTGTGGCGGAACTGGAGCATCTCGCCAGCCTGCACCGCTTCCATGAACTGGCTCACAAACCCTTCGCAGGAAACGTAGTAGATGCGGCAGTCGGGTTTGTTTGAGAGGATTGCCTGGCAGATGGCCTGGAGCAGGTGCGTCTTGCCCAGACCCACGCCGCTGTGAATGAAGAAGGGGTTGTAGGCGACGCCGGGCTGCTGGGAGACGGCGACGGCCGCCGCGTGCGCGAGGCGGTTGTTGGGCCCGACGATGTAGGTCTCGAATGAGTAGTCGGGGTTGATGACCATCTCGTCGTAGAGTGTGCCCCAGACGGTGGCGCCAGGCGTGCGCGCGGGCTCGTCTTCGAACGCCGCCGCCGCGGCGACGGGGTGGCGGGAATGGCCGTTGCCGCGGCCATTGACCGCCGTGATGGCGGTCCGCGCCGCAGGCGCCGACGCCGACGCGACGACCACGGGCGCGCGAACCGAAAGCGTGGCGACACCGCCGGCGCTCGCCGGCGTCATCTGGTCGGCTTCGTCCGACGAGATGAACACGACGCTAAGCAAGCGACCCGTAACGCTTTGCGCGGCCTCGCGGAAGATCTCGACGCACTCGCGCTGCAGGTAGCGCAGCTGCACGGGCTGAACGGCGCTGAGCGTGAGCACACCTGCGGCGAGATCGACGATCTCGATTTCTTCAAACCACTGCCGGCATCGGTCCGGATGGTGCCGCTTAAGGTGCGCAAGAATCTCGTCCCGGATCATGGGATCGGGGGAAGTGTTCATGGGCTGACACTTTCCTGAACGGAAGTCTGGTTACGGAAAACTCCACCGCCGACCGCGCTGCACCACCACGAAACTGAACGGAGCCGCTGTCACTGCCGGCGTCGGTCGGACGGGACAAAGGTAATTCTTCCTCGCGCGGTTGTCAACCCCGAATCGCGCGATTCAGGCAACTTCCGTGAGACACGCAAAAGTTTTTCAGCGCGACTCGCTCTCGATTGCTTCGGCGCACTGCTGCTCATAGCGCGCGCGATTGGCGACGTGATCCATGAGCAGGTGCACGCGGCGCGCGCCCTCCGCGCCGAGCCGATCGTGCAGCATCTTCTTGGCCGCTCCGAGGTTCGTGCGCCGCGAGATGTGCGTCAGCACCACCGCTTCGGCCTGCACGCGCTCGAGCAGTTCGGCGATGTCATCGACGTGCACGTGCTTGCCGACGACCGCGCGCTCCTTGTGGTCGGGTTCGAAGAACGTGCACTCGATGATGAGCAGTCGCGCCTTGCGCACGACATCCGCTAGCAGATGTGGTCCCGGCAGCGTGTCCCCAATATACGCCACCAGCGGCACGCGCAGCTCGCGCGTGATCTCCGTCCCGCCCAGCTTTAGATCGCGCAACTTCTCCTGAGGCAAGCCGATGAACTCCTCGCGCAACTTCGTGCGGCGCTCGACGACGCTCCAGCCGACGCTCGGGACGGTGTGATCCACTTCACACGGCCCGAGGAACAGGTTGTTCTTGATCTCGTGCGTCTCGCCCGGCGCCAGGCCGATGATCTCGTGCGATGTGCGCTGTTGTTCGAGGTCCACCCAGCCGAGCATCATGTTGCGCACCGCCGGCTCGATGCGCCGATCACACACGCACGTGCCCATGCCCATGCCCTGGAACCAGCGCTGGCTGAAGTAGTACGGGAGGCCGGCGACGTGGTCCATGTGTCCGTGCGTGATGGCGACGTACTTGGCCGAGAGCATCGGCCGGGCGCACAAGCCGATGTCAAAGCAGACCTCCAGCTCCGGGACCATGACGGCGGTGGCTTCGCCGGCGATGGAGTAGCCTTCGATGCGGTAGGGCGGAAAGTAGAGGTAGCCGAGTTGGCCGAGGCGCGGCGGCGGCTTGGGGAGCATGAGGCAATCTCCGCACCCGGGCTTTCACCCGGATGGAATGGCAGAGTCAGACGCGCCGGGCCGCAATCGCGGCGGGGCACTGCGATCATAGCCGGGCTGCTCGCGTGCCCACGCGGGGGTGGAAAAAAACAGCCCGGCCGCGCGGAGCGCGGCCGGGTGAATGAACTGCAGGATGTCGCGAGGATCAGTTGATCGTCGCCGCGACCACGTTGGACGTGTTGCGGTTCTCGATCGTCTGGATCCACACGGGCGCGCGCGGGGCGTTGTTGGGAATCACCATGTTCAGCGTCGCGACACCGGACGCGTCGGCGATCGATGAGCCGGCGAGTCTGGGCTGGGCGAGTTTGAGCGTGGCGTCGAGCGCGGGCACGTACGTCGAGCCCAGGCCGCGCGTGCTGTAGACGACGTACACGGTGGCGCCGGGCTTGGCCGCGCGCGTCGTGAACGTCTCGAGGCTGCCGCGCGTGAGCACGGTGGGCGCTTCGAGCACGAGCGCCTGGTCGGAGTCGACGCGGCCGACCCAGGTGCGCCAGTTCGTGCCCGTGCCTTCGTTGTACTCGTGGTGCGACCAGAAGACGCCGGGCTCGGCCGGATCTTCATCGACGCCGGCGTAGTCTCCCCAGCGGCCGCCGGTGTGAGCGCCGGTGCTCTCAACGAGGCGCGACTCGGCGCGGAACGTGCCGGTCGCATCGCCGGCCTTGCGCACGAAGCGAGAGACGAACGGGTAGTCGGCCGTCGATGAGCGGTTGGCGACGATGACCATGTCGCCATCGGCATCGACGCCGATGTCGCCGAACCAGGAGTACTGGCCCGCGCCGGGATCGAGATTGCCCGATTGCGTGAGCGTCGGGTTCTGGCCCGAAGTCGGCCAGCCGTTCATTGCGATTTCGTACCAGCGGACGCGGGCGATGTTGTTCTCGCCGGTGGCGTGCGCCAGGTAGAGCGAGCCGTCGCGGTGCACGCCGTGCTTGATGCGGCGGTCGATCGTCGCCAGCCGGTTCGACGAGCCGCGCTGCGGCGCGCTGGGCGGGTTCGAGAAGCCCGGCACCGTGAGATTGAACTGCGTCAGCGTCGGGTTCGTGTTGGGATTGCGCAGCGCGTACAGGCGGATCTGGTTGCTGCCCGCGGCGAAGCTCGACGCGAAGTACTGCGCCGGCGAATTCGCGTCGAAGTCGTCGGTGCTGGCGAGCGAGATGATGTCGTTGACGGTGCGGATCCAGCGCATCGTGATCGGGTTGCCGACGAGCATCGGCGCCTTTTCAAAGATGTGGATGTTGTTGCCGCCGCCGCCGAAGTAGTCGGCGCTGATGAAGTACGCATCCTCGCCGATGCCCAGGTTTTCGAAGTCAACGAACGATCCGATCGAATTGAGCGCGAAGCGATACTTGTGCCAGCCGTCCGCGGGATTGGACGTCTTGGACACGGCGATGTCCATGCGGCTCTGGCTCGAGTTGCCGCCTTCGTGTTCGGCTGCGGCGACGACGAAGCGATCGCTGTAGTGGTCGTATTGAGCGACGGGGTCGAAGACGAAGTAGTTCGCGCCCAACGAGCCCCAGAAGTCTTCGAGGTATTCTTCGGAGATCTGGTTGCCGTCCTTGTCGAGCACCATGATGCGCATGTTGACGACGCACACGACGTGGTTGGGTCCGACGGCCAGATCAGGATCCGGCGGCTGCCACTCGGTGGTCGTGAACGCCTGGAAGCCAAAATCCGGACCCGCCAGGGCCGGGAACAGTTCGCGCTCCTGCGGCTTCCAGTTCTCGGTGCGGATCGGCGGGACCGTGACGTCGTCAGCGGTCAGTTCGTGCCCGGCCGCGAGCCGCTCAACCGCGGGCGGGGCCGGAAGATCGAGTGAAGCCGGAGCCGCGACGAGCAGGCCGATGCCGGACTCGTCGTCACCGGCGCGTCCGTCCCAGGCGAACGCCAGCGTGCCGATGTCTGAAGCCGCGATGCGCTGCGCGTTGGAGGCGGCGGCGAGCGAGTGCTTGCCGTATTCCGATTGCTTCACGACTCGCGCCTCGCCCAGCGCCGCGCCGGCCGCGTCATACGTGCGCGCCATCAGCGTGGAGGGCGTGGGCACGCGCAGATCGGGCGTGACCGGCTGCTTATCGCCGTCCACGTTCCAGGCGATCACGAAATCGTCATTGCCCGCGACCGTCACCGCCGCGCCCGACTGCCAGGCGCCGGTGAATGCGGAGACGATCTGCACGCCGGAAATCGGCTGAAGGTCGGCGTCGAAGCGACGCGCGACCACGTCGTAACCCTGCGCCATTTCGCCCAGGCGCATCCAGGTGACGATGACTTCATCGCGACTGTTGATGGCCAGCGCGGGTTCGATGTGCGTCGGGCCGGCATGCTCAGGCGTCAGACGCTGGGCCGCGCCCAGGGCCGGCTCGTGGCCGGCCGCAATGGTCCGCGCCACGAGACCAGTCGGAACTCCCTTGCCGTCCACGTGATCCCACGCGACGACGAACCGGCCATCAGAGAGCGCGGCGACCGTGGCAAGGCGATCCTGCCCGCCGGCGGAGGCGCCGATCACGATCTCTTCACTCGCGGGCTGGCCGGCCGAGTCGAACAGCCGGGCCGTGGCAACGGCGCGGCCTTCCACTTCGGCGCTGCACCAGACGACGCAGATTTCACCCTTGCTGTTGATCGCGATCGACGGGTCGCACTGGGCGCCCACCGTCGTCGTGTTGACGGCGATCTCTTCGGTGACCGGCGCAAAGCCGCCGTCCTTGGCGCTGAAGGCGCGAAGGTAGATGCCCGAAGCGTCGCCGTCCTGATCGTTGGATTCCCACGCGACCCAGGCGCGGTCCTGGCCGTCGAACATGACGGCGGACTCGTGCTGCATGCCCGGCGCATGAGCGTTGATGCGCATCTCGCCGCCGATCGGCCGGCCGAGCGGATCGAAGTACTGCCCCACCACGCCGTAGGAGTACAGCTCCTGCCGCCGGCTGTCCCACACCACCAGCACGTTGCCCTTCGAGTCGATCGCCAGGCAGGCCCGGTCCTGCGCGCTGTGCGTGAAGGTGTTGGCCTGGGCCTCGTGGAAGGCGAGACGGCCCAGGTCGAGCCGGGCGTCGTCGGCCGAGGCGGCTGCGGCGGCAAAAGCGGTGATGGCGGCTGCAAATGCAAGCGGCCGCAGAAGGCGGTTCGGTCCGTGGTGGTGGGTCATGTTCTTCGATGCTCCAGGTATGTGGCTGAGGTGGACGGAGATGTCCGGAAGGTATTGACGTGGCGAAGGTTGTGAGAGGCGGTCTGATAACGCGATGGCGGGGGCGCGGCCGGGTATGGTACCGGAAGAATGCGCCCAATGGTCCACAGAGCAACGTTTTGCGCGGGGTTTTTGTTCCCATTTGCGTCCGGAGTGTGTGGAGGCGCGACTGATTGCCGGCCCATAGCCCTCGGCGGCAGCCGACGGTTCCGTGCAGTGGAGGAGACAGCCCCGCCGTGCCGCTCCCCCACGCGCGGGTATTGTCCTGACGGAAACAACAGCGGCAGGCGACTGGGTGTGGGACGGAAGGAGACCGGGCGCCCATGACCAACGGCGGCTCGAAATCCCGGGGGCGAACAGCGTTGATCATGCTCCTGTGGACCGCGGGGCTGCTGGTTGTAACGAACACCTCTTGGGCGGTGTGGTTTCGATTCGCCGGCGCGTCGACCTTCAATGGAAAGACGGTTCGCCATCAGGGGACGACGGTTGCCGTGCTTTCGCCCGGCGGACCAACTCTCATTCGTGTAACGGAGGGCGAGCCTACTGCGGCCGTCACGACGTGGCTCGTTGCGATTCTTCGAGTGAGCGATTCAGCGCCTTCCAATCGTCAGCCAAGTTATGAGGCGGTTGCGCCCGCCTGGCTCGAGCGCGCGACGCAGGCGGCTATTGAGCACAACGAGCGCTCCGCTGGTGTTGAACCGATCCGCTGGACGCATTACGCCGCAGTCGGTTGGCCGATGCGCCTGTTGTGGGTGGGTCGGCAACAGGATGAGTTTGGGTCGCGCATGCGGACGGTGCCGTGGCAGGGTGAACGTCGCCCGGCCGGCTCACCCGGCGTTGTGGTCATTAGGGGCGACTGGCCGCTCGGCGTGATATGGACCGGGCAGGCGCTGTGTGCGGCGATGTGGCTTGCCGTCGTTGCCACGTTCCCGCTTGGATTCAGCTTGCGCCGACGGTGGCGCCTGCGCCGGGGCCGATGCACCGCCTGCGGGTATCGTCTGGAGGGTAACACCAGCGGCGTGTGTCCGGAGTGCGGATTCAAAGTCCACGGAGACACCGCATGATGTCGCGGCTGCGGCGCTATCTCGTGCATGCCTTTGCCCTCCGGCGGCGAGCGGGCCGGCCGGCTCAGCAGCGCGTGCTGCCCCAGTGGTCGCAGTGGAACCAGGAGCCGGGCGATGCTCCGAGCGACCTTGTCCACTGGACCGACTTCGTGTGTGTGACGTGCGCCGCCTGTCGCGCGCAGCTTGAATATCTCGCGCGCGACGGCCACTGCCCGATATGCGGCTTTGCGGTGATGCAGTCGCTGGCGGTCGCTTCGCGCGTGCCGCGGCTCGTCGCGACTTCCATCTTTGCCATGGGCGGCCTGGGCGTGATGGCCATGCTCTATGCGCTGCTCGTGACGCCGTCGGCGTTCGGGGGTGTTTCGGATACAGCAGCTGACGCGAGCCTGGGTGTGCCAGTCTCGTTCTTCGTCGGCTGCGTCGTGGGCATGTGCAGCAGTCTGATGGTCGTGCCGCTGCTGGAGCGGCGCGACCTGCGATACGCCCTGCCGCTGGTCTACGGCGGCGCGGCGATCGTCACCATCGCATACATGGCCACGAGCCGATCACTGTATTACCCGCTCGATTCAGCCGTGCCGGCGTTCATTTCGGTGTGCCTGCTCAGCGTGCTCGCCGTATTCATCTGCCCGCCCTTCAGAGTCCCACGCGCCGGATTGTGCGAACGCTGCGGCTACGACCTCACGGGTAACACCAGCGGCGTGTGCCCGGAGTGCGGGGCGGCGTTTGAAGGAGGTATGAAGTCATGATGACGTGGAGCTGCGACAAGTGTGGCCGGTGGATCAGCGCGCCCGAGTCGATGATCGATCGGCAGGTGGAATGCCCCGCCTGCCGTGGAACCAACATCGTGCCGCAGGTGCAGCTGTCGCGCGACCCTGAGCAGTACATCCGGCCGTCGATGTGGAATTATGCCGACCAGGTCGTGATTGTTCGCACTATCGCTCTGGGCATCGCCGTGGGCGGAATCCTCAGCGCCATCGCATTTTGGGTGTTCGCCGCAATGATGAGCGGCTGACAAGCGGCGTCCGCTCTCACTCCTCCTCCTCCACCTCCACCACCACGCCCTCAGGCAGTGCATCGAGGAACTTGCGGCCGTAGAACTTGGTCACCACGCGCGAATCGAGCACGACGAAGCGTCCCGTGTCGGTCGTCGAGCGGATCAGCCGGCCGAAGCCCTGCTTGAAGCGGATCACAGCGCGCGGCAGCGAATCTTCCATGAAGGGGTTGCCCCCCCGCTGCTTGATGCGCTCGAGCCGCGCTTCGATGAGCGGCCGGTCGGGCACATCAAAGGGCAGGCGGGTGATGATGACGTTGCGCAGGTTGCGGCCGCGCACATCGACGCCCTGCCAGAAGCTCGCCGTGCCCAGCAAGACGCTGCGCTCATCTTCGCGGAAGCGCTTGAGCAGCAGACCGCGCGGCCCGTCCTGGCCGTGAATGAGCAGCGGAAACTCCTCGACGCCCGTCTCGCGGCACTCGACGAGCAGGCGATCGGCCACGTGGTTGAGCATCGCGAAACTCGTAAAGAGCACGAACGCCCCGCCGTCGGTGGCGCGGAGGTGATGGAGGATGCGCGGCACGAGCCGGTCGATGTACGAGCCGTCGCCGGGGTCGGGCAGGTCGCGCTCGATGATGACCTTGACCTGCCGGGCGTAGTCAAAGGGGCTGCCGAGTTGCAGTTCCTCGGCGTCGTCGCAGCCAAGGCGATTGCGCAGGTGCGAGAAGTCGCCGCGACCGGTCGTGAGCGTGGCGCTGGTAAGGATGATCGAAGGGCGCTTGGCGACGTTGCCTTGCGATGCGGGCGGCGCGGACGGCGGCGCGGGCGGCGCATCTTCATTATCAAAGGGCGCGCCGTCGAATGTCTCATCATCACCGCCTGCCGCTTGCGCCTTCGCCTCAGACTCAAACAGATGCTCGCGCAGCACGGGCCCCACTTCCACCGGCGAGCATGACAGGCTCACGCGGCGCGAAGCGCGATGCTCGCTGCGGGCCCCCACTTCGACCCAGTACACGCAGCCGCCCAGCGCCTGCTCGGTGAGCGCCGCGGCGTCGCCGGCGATAGCCGAGGACCGCTGCATGTACGAGTTGAGTTCGAACTTGTCTTCCTCGCGCTTGGCGCACTCCTTGAGCCGGCGCAGGCGCAGCGAAAGTTCCGTCGCGACGGGGCTGAGAAGATTCTCGACAAGATTCGGCTCGTGCAGGCGCACGGCCTGCTGGCTGCCGCGCCTGTGCTCGTAATACGCAATCCAGTTGTCAAACCAGGCGCGCATGGCGGCCCGGCACCGGCTCACGGCGTTGAGCGCCTGGTTGATGGCCTCGTCATCGCCATCTTCGAGTTCGAGCGAGGCCAGAAAGCCGCGCGGCCGGGTCTGCGCCCTGCTGCGCCGATCGGCGTAGAGCGCGTTGAGCAGATGCACCACGCGACCCTCGGTGAGCGACAGGCCGAAGTGTTCGGATGCGACGTCTTCAATGTTGTGTGCTTCGTCGAAGATGACGTGGTCGTAACGCGGCAGGAAGCCCACGCCCTGGCTGCGCAGCGCGAGGTCGGAGAAGAACAGCGCGTGGTTGCACACGAGGATGTTGGCTGCCTCCATGCGCCGCCGGGCGCTCTGGAAAAAGCACTTGCGATAGGTCGGGCAGCGCCGGCCCATGCAGTTGTCCGCGTCGGACTGCACGCGATCCCAGATGTCCGGCCGGGCCAGTTGCGGCAGCGTGGCCAGTGTGCCGTCGTTGGTTTCATACGCCCAGTCTTCGATCATGTGCAGGTCATCGAGCTGGGTGCGATCGGGAAAGAGCGTCTTCTGCCGCTCGCTGGCGAGTTTGAGGCGGCGGATCGAGAGGTAATTGCCGCGACCCTTGACGAGCACGGCGGTGAACTCCTCGGGCAGCGCCGCCTGGAGCAGCGGGATGTCCTTTTCCATCAACTGCTCCTGCAGACTGATGGTGTTGGTCGCGATGACGATGCGCTCGCGTGCGGCGACGGCGCGCTGAATGGCCGGCAGCAGGTAGGCGAAGCTCTTGCCCACGCCAGTACCCGCCTCGACGAGCAGGTGGCCGCGGGTCGCGAGCGTGTGCTCGACGGCCCGGGCCATCTCAGTTTGCTGTGGCCGCGCCTCGAATCCGCTGATGCGGCGGGCAATCGGCCCATCAGGCGCCAGCAGGCTGGTAATCGTCTCGGACATCCGGGGATTGTAAGGGCTCTGACCGCGATGCAGGCGGCGCCAGGCGCGCAGGTGTGGCGTCAGGCGACGGCGACGGCCGCGGCATCGGGCCGCAGCACCTGCCGCAGTTTGGTGTTGAACGCCTCGCGGCGCTCAGGCGGGATGACCACCACGAGCATCCTGATCGGACACAGCAGTGTGGGCCACGTCGTCGCATAGAAGCGGAGCGTGCAGAAGTGCGCATCGGGCGGGGAAAGATCCAGGTTCGAAATCGACAACTGTCCCAGCCGGTGCGCGAGCGAGCCGGACTGCGGATCGCGCTCTGAACTGACGGCCGAGCGCAGCGCGGACCACGGCAGCCGAATGATGCACCCATTGGGCGTGTGGATGATGATCCCGTCGGCCAGCATCCAGAAGCGGTGCATGACGTGCGGCGACGAGAAGTCGCGCACATGCCACACCAGTGCGCCGCCGAGCAGCGCGAGGGTAGCCGCAACGGTCAGGACGAACGCGGTGTTCGAGGAGAGGTAGCCGAAGTGAAAGGCCAGTCCCGTGGCGATGACGCACGAGCCGAAGACGACATTGAGCATCTGGGGGCCGGATGTGCTGAACGTGACTCGAGCGTCACTTTCCACGATGATGTCGTCCAGAGACAGGCCGCACTCGGGGCAGCAGCCCGAAGTGGCCTGCGGATCGAGCGGATAGCCGCACACCGGGCAGATGGCTTGCGGCGTGTCTGGGCCGATTTCGAAGGCAGGATCGGTCGCGGACATTCGTCGATTATAACGGAAGCCGCAATAGAACGGTCGCGTTACGGGAATTGCACGACCAGTCCCCCCACTTCCCCCATCGATTCGGGTACACTGGTTGCATGGCTGAGACGCTGGCGATTGTGTTTCTCGTGCTCTTTCTGCTCACTCTGGCCCTCGCCGCGTGGCTGGCGGTGGGCCGCTCGCGGTTGGCGCTGGCCGCGGCGCGGGTGCAGGAGGAGCTGCGGCATGGCCAGGCGGCCCTGGACCGGATCGAGCAGGATCGCCGCGCCGCCGCCGAGCGGGCCGAGCGGCTCGCGGTTGAACTCTCACAGGCGAGCCAGCGGGTCGCCGCCCTTGAAGCCCGCCAGGACGCCGACGAACGGGCCCATCAGCAGCGCCTCGCCGACCTTCAGGCGGCCCGGCAGCAACTTACCGACCAGTTCAAAGCGATATCGAGCGATATTCTCAAAGACAACAACGCCCGCGCCGCCGAGCACTTCGACCAGCGGCGCAAGGCGATTGATGAGATGATCAAGCCCATGCGCGAGTCGCTCGAGCGCTACGAGAAGATGCTCGGCGCGATTGAAAAGGACCGCGCTGCGTCGCACACGCGCCTTCACGAGCAGATCGAATACATGAAACAGACGGGCGAGACGCTCCGCCGCGAGACCTCGCAACTCACGCTCGCGCTCAAGGGATCGCAGACGCGCGGCCGGTGGGGCGAATTTCAGTTGCGGCGCATCGTCGAACTCGCGGGCCTGGCCGAGCACATCGATTATGTCGAGCAGCCCTCGCTGGAGGCGGCCGGCGGCGCGCGGCAGCGGCCGGACATGATCGTGCATCTGCCCGAGGGGCGCTGCATCGTTGTGGACGCCAAGGCGGTCATCGATGCCTACCAGGATGCGATTGGCGCCGAAACAGATGAAGCACGATCAGCGGCGCTCACGCGCCATGCGCGGCACGTGCGCGAGCAGGTCGTCTCGCTGGGCGGCAAGGCCTACTGGGAACAGTTTGATCATGCGCCGGATTTCGTGGTGATGTTCCTGCCGGGCGAATCGCACTTTGCCGAGGCGGTTCGCGTCGATCACACGCTGTTCGACGACGCGATGGCGCGCAACGTGCTCATCGCCACGCCGATGACGCTCATGGCGCTGCTCAAGAGCGTGGCGTACGGTTGGCGCCAGGAATCGCTCGCGGAGAACGCGCGCGAAATCATGAACCTCGGTTGCGAGATGCACCAGCGCCTGTGCACGCTGTGCGAGCACGCCGGCAAGGTCGGCGACGGGCTTGATCGCGCGATGCGGTCGTACAACGCCTTCGTCGGCTCGCTCGAGAGCCAGGCGATCGTGCAGGCGCGGCGTTTCGAGGCGCTGGGCGTGAAGTCATCAAAACAGGTTGCGGAAGCGACGCTCATCGAGACGCAGCCGCGCGAGTTCCGCCGCCTTGCCGCCGACGCCGATGCGGCGGTCAAAAACGGCGGCAGCGAATCGATCTGATTCGCTGCGCCGAAAGCGTGTGATGTTGCGAGAATATCAGGCGGCGGTGTACTGGCCGCGCGAAACCTTCTTGAACATCTTCGGATTTTTGATGAGCGTCTGGTTGACGATGGTGCGGAAGTTCTCAGAGTTGGTTTTGTAGCCGGCCTTCTGCACGGCGGCGGCGACTTCGGTCACCCCCATGGTTTTGCCCTTGAGCACCTTCTGCAGCGACTCGGTGAGCGTCATCGAATTCTCGGAGCGCGTCACAGCGCCGCGATTCGTCCCGCGCGCCTTGCGCCCGCGCTTGCCCGTCTTGTGGGTCTTGCCGGTCTTGCTCGTCTTGCGCTTGTTCTTGCTGCCGCGCGGACGGCCGGGGCCGCGGCGAACCGTGACAGGGCCGAAGGCTTCGAGTTCGGCGTCGAGTTGCGCCAGTTCCGCGGCGATCTTTTCGCGCTGAGCCATGAGTTTGCCCAGTTGATTCTGGCGCCGATCGAGTTCCCGCCGGAGATCGATCGAGGAGATTCCGCTCAGTTTGCGTTTTGCCATTTGCTGCCTTTATCGATGTCAGTCCGATACGCGCTGCCGCTTCGACGCGACCACACATCAGCGTCCGGCATTGCACAGTTGAATTACATCGAATCCAGAGAAAATGGAATTCGACGGCAATGTTAGTAAATGCATTCCGCCAGGTCCAATGCAATGCGCACCCACCGCGCGCGAACCGGGGCGGCTCCGCGGTCGGCCTCCTTATCTGGCGCACGCAACCAAACGGGCGGCGAACAAAGCGCGCGTGGCGCGCCAACTCAGCCGCGGCGCTCAGCACGCGCCAGAAACGCCTCGAACTCTTCGAGCGTGCGGAAGGTGAAGATGACCTGCCCGCTTGTGCGCGAGCGCGAGGCGATGCGCGCCGGCAGCGCCAGCGCCTTGGAGAGGCGCTCTTCGAGTTCGGTGATGTGCGCGGCCTTGGATGACTTGGCCGAAGCGCGCGGCGAGCCGGCCTGCGCCGCGGCGAGCGATTCGACCTCGCGCTCGAGCCGGCGCACCGTCCAACCTTGCCGCAACACGCGCAGCGCCAGCGCCCGGCGGCGCTGAGAGTCGCCAATGGCCAGCAGCGCCTTGGCATGACCCTGGCTCAGCCGGCCCGAGCGGACGTCGGCCTTGGTGTCGTCATCTAAGTTATTGAGGCGTATGGTGTTAGCGACGCTGGAGCGGTCCAGGCCGATGCGCTCGGCGATTTGAGAGTGCGTCAGGCCGAATTCAGTGACCAGCGATTGAAACGATTCGGCGCGCTCGATCGGGTCAAGATCTTCGCGCTGCAGGTTCTCAACAATCGCCCATTCGGCGGCCTGCGAGTCGGGAAGATTGCGGACGAGCGCCGGAAGTACTTGCAGGCCAACGAGTTGCGCTGCACGCCAGCGGCGCTCGCCAGCGATGAGCTCGTAGCCTCCCCCCTTTCGAGGCCGCACGAGAACCGGCTGCATCACTCCGGACTGGCGGATCGAGGCGGCAAGCGATTCGAGCCGCGCGGGGTCGATCTGCTTGCGCGGCTGATAGCGGTTCGGCTGAATCTCCCCCACCGCAATGCTGCGCAGCCCCGAGTCAGATTCCGCCGGCGCGGTCTCCGCGGGCGGGCCGGTGGGTGCGGCGACTTGGACGGGATCCGGGGGCTCCACGGCTGGACGATGATCGGCGGTCACGCTGATCGGCTGGCTCATCAGGCTGGCCAGGCCGCGACCAAGCCGCTTGCGGTTCCGGGCGCCGGCAGAGGAATCGACCATCCCTGGTCCTTTCGCAAAGGAAGTGTGAAGGGCCGATCGAATCTAGCGCGGTGTGCGGAGGCAGGCAAGATGTTCCACGTGGAACACTCCCCACATTGCCCACTTCTCGTGTTCCACGTGGAACACCGGCCAACGGCAGCGGCGAGAGGGTGTGCCGCTTAAGCCCCCTGCCAGAATCGCCGATCTTGGCCCGGAACGTCTGTGCAGATCCGACCGGTAGCCCCCAATGCCCTACGACGCCAAACTCGACCACGACCGCGATGTGCTCCTTGGCCGGATCCGCGAGATGGAGTCGCAGATTCAGCGCCTGGAGTCAGATCTCGATCGCACGAGCCGCCTGGCCACGCTGGGGATCCTCGCCGGGATGATCGCGCACGAGTTCAACAACCTGCTCACGCCGGTCATGAGCTACTCTCAGCTCGCCATCGCCTCGCCGGATGACCGCGAACTGGTCACCAAGGCCCTGACACGCACCGTGGATGGCGCCGAGCAACTGAGCCGCATCGCCAGCGCGATCCTGGGCTTCCTGCGTGATGACGATCAGCTGGCGGATGCCGATGTGAATCGCGTCGTCGATCTCACGCTCGAGTGCATGGCCAAGGACCCGCAGAAGGCGGGCGTCCGGCTCGTTCGCCGCATCCCCAGCGGCCTGCGCGCGGGAATACGGCCGATCTGCCTCCAGCAGGTGCTGCTGAATCTCTTCCTCAACGCCATCGAAGCCATGCGCGGCAGCGGGGGGGAACTTCGCCTCGACTCCGAGATCGAGGCCCGAGGCCAGGTGCGGCTCATCGTCGCCGACACCGGCTGCGGCATGTCGCGCGAGATGGTGGAGCAGGCGTTCACGCCGCTCAAGAGCCGCCCGCGCGAGGCGGTCGATGGCGGCGGAGTAGCCTCGCCGCGCCGGGGCCACGGCCTGGGCCTGGCGATCTGCAAACGCCTCGTCGAAGAAGCGGGGGGCGACATCGACCTCCACAGCGCCCCGGGCCAAGGCACGACGTTCTGCATCCGCCTGCCGGCGCCGAGGCAGAACCAGTCGCGCAGGTCGGCGTAGGTCCGATAACCATCTGCGGAGGCGTCGGTCCACACTCGCGAGGCGTGTCGATGGCGTGCTTAGACTCTCGAGCGGGAGCGCCTCACATGCACACGCAGCAGCACGCCACGGGCGACCACTCCTCTCGATCAATCCCGGCTTGGCGGCCACATCGTCGCGCCTGCCGGTTGGCCGCGTACTTTCTCCTCGGCGCCGTTCTGTCGCTGGTGATGGCGCTGGGTGGCGCGCTTCTTGGAATGCCCGCGATCTCCAAGCAAGAGCGGTTCCGCATCCCGGCGGACGGTGAACAGTGGTGGGAGTACTTCTCCGCGCGCTCATGGATCGCGGATGCGGTCATCATGAACTGGGAGTCGTTGCGTTGGGATGAGGTCATCGCCATTCCGAGGGCGGTGAGGATGCCGGCCTTTACTGGGCCGTTGCTTCAGGCTGGCCGTGGCGCGTGCTCGCCGAACACTGGTGGGACATTGACGAGAGCCGCGTGCTGATGATCAGCAAGCCTCGCATGCACTCTTATCTCATGATGAATCCATCAGGCGGTCTCTTCAACGGTGTGCAACCCTACCCGCGCATCATTCCAACCGAACCGCTGTGGGTACCGCTGCTGATGAGCAGTGCGCTGTATGGCGCCGCCTTGTTCGCAGCAGTGTGCGGCTCAACTCGCGCAAGAGCATGGTTGCGCACGCGGCGCGGACGGTGTGAGGCATGCAACTATGACATCCGTGCCTGCGCGGGCGCTGTGTGCCCCGAGTGCGGCTCCCCTTTTGGGGCGCGGCAGTAACTCGCGCGCGGGCCCGCGTGGGCTGGCAGTCCTGTGCGGCGGCAAAGGACTATCCTTGGCCGACCTCAAGAGCAGGAGCAGCAGCGACAACTCCACCACGCAGCAAGGCGCCTGAACATGACGCACAAACTCACCATGGCGAATGTGTGCCTGCATATCAGCGCTGCCGTCTATGCGCTGTTCGCAGGGTTGATGTGGAGCTTCTCGGAGGTGATATTCGAGGACGATCCCGAATACGCCGGGGTTGTCGGCGCGGCGCTGTCGGTGTTCTGCATCGCGTTGATCATCGGAATCGAGTTTGTTGCGTGGGGGATTCGGCGGCGCAAGTTCTGGGCCTGGATCGCCGGGCTGTGCATCTTCGGCATCTACCTCCCATCGCTGTTTCTGCCGCTGGGCGCCTTCGGGCTGTGGGGTCTGCTCGATCGCGGCTCGCGCGCCGAGTTCGGCGTCGGCTGAGTCACACTCGCATTGCCGACTCTGTGTTCTCGACAAGGCACCGGCACGCCGCACTCCATGCTGAGCCAGTGAGCAAAAGCATTGGCGCGCGGGTGGTCGTACCAGCGGGCCACCGCCTCGAGGCGCTCGCGGCCATCGTCATCGCGCCACACGATCACCACGCCAAAGCAGATGTTCTGCCGGTGACCGAAATCGCGCACCGGCTCGCCGACGACCAGACGCAGCGGCTTGTAGACTTTGGGCCCGAACGTCTCATCACTCAGCATCGGCGTGTCGTGCCGGGCGAATTCCTCGGCCGGCACAATCGCACTGATGCTCGCCAGCGGCAGCAAAACACGATCGACCCGCCCGCACGAGCGCGGCAGCGATGCGCTCGCGCTCACGCGATCGATAATGAGATCGTACTCGCCGCTTTCGTTGGTGAGATGCCGGCGATAGCCCATCGCCACCGAGACGCCGATCACGATGATGACTTCGATCGCCACCCACGGCAACGGCACCTGGTGCGAGGGCAGCACGGCGGCGATTCCGACGTACACGAGACAGCCCAATAAGCCCAGGCCGATAAGCCACGCGACAAACGACATGAACGCGCTCGATTCGGCGAGTCGCACGACGGTCGATTCCGCGTCAGTGCGCACGCAGACTCGCGCGAGGCGGAGAAGTTCATCCTGCGTGTCGCTGCGTTGCACGGCGTGCGCTCCCCGTGACGGTGATCGTGCAGTGTAGAGCCATCGTGGAGCAGCGGGCGGATGATGGCGCTGTGTTTCAAAAACTGATGGCGATGCTGATCGACGCACTACTGAAACGAAGCGCCCCCGGTCAGGAGACCGGGGGCTTTGGATGAATTCAATCTGCTTCGCTCCGGCGCAGCGCTGCTTCAGCGCATGCCGCCGTTGCGGACGTAATCGAGGAACATCTGGCGATCGATGCTGTTGATCGTGCCGTTGCCATCCCAGTCGGCGGCGGGATTGAAGCCCTGCTGGCCGCTGTTCTTGCCCATCTGCTGCTGGAAGAGCACGCCGTCGGCGCGGGTGATGTTCAGATCGCCGTCGAGGTCGCCGAGGTGGACCGCGCCGAGTTCCCAGCCGGCCTTGACGCTGCGGTTGCTCGCGCGGTCGTGCAGGAAGACGGTGACGCCGAGTTGCTCGACGTCATGGATCCACGAGTTATTCGAGAGGTCGTATTCCTTGATGAGCGTGTACTGCTCGCCGGCCTGCAGGGTCGGCAGCGTTTCGTAGAAGACCTGCTGCACGTGGTTGTTGTAATGAGTCAGACCGTTGCTGCAGAAGACGAACCAGTTCGACTCGTGCACGTGCACGCGCAGCTCGTAGTTGCTCAGGTTCTGGTCCGCCTGGAACTTGAGGCCTACGCGCACAATGCTGTTGGGCTTGAGTTTCCACCGGCCGATGATGCTGCCCGAAGTCGGCAGGCTCTGGCTGTTGCGCACATAGGTGTCGATGGTCTGATCCGAGGGCGTGCCGACGGAGAAGTAGGTGCCCTGGAAGAGGAACGAGGGAATGGCGTTGACGCCGACTTCGCCCTGGCGGCGGGTGGCGTCGCCGTGCGTATAGCGGTCGGCGATGCTCCAGGTGAGCAGCGAGACCTCATCGCCCCAGCGATCCTGCATGCGCTCCATGGCGTAGAAGCCGCCCACGCACGGGCCGCACCACTCCGCGGTGAACTCCTCGACGATCACGGTGCGCCGGGTGACGCCTTCGGCGGCGGCGAATGCGGCGGAGGCAAAGCAGACGGCCGCGAGCGAGCCGGCCAGCAGTTGAGTCGAACGTGCAGTCATTCCCAAATCTCCTTCAGCGTTGGATGGCTGGTCATCCTGGTTGACCGGTGACGCCGGCGCCACGTGCCGACGGTTGAACTTTCTCGTGCAGCCGGGTCAGATCGGATCCTCTTCGTCGCGCAGGTTCTTGAATCGTTCGATGAACTCGGTCTTGGTCATGGAAGACACCGCGGCGTCGGGCGTGAGGATGTTGAGCGACTCGCCGGTGTGGATGAACGGCAGCCACCAGCCGTCCAGATCCGCCTCCGCGTTAAGTTGCGAGGTGTCGCTGCCCTTGACGAATCCCAGTCCCCAGGTCATGTCCGACGCGAGGAAGTGCCGGTTTTGATGCACGTCGCGGCGGCGGTTCTGGCTGGCCCAGTTGGCGAGGCCGTAGTCGATCGGATAGCCGCACTTGCGCTTCTCAAGTTCGCTGCGGTCGATCTTGTTGCTCGGGCAGCGGAAGAAGGTCGTGATCTTGGCGGATGGATTGAGGTTGGGCGACTGCGGGTCGTCGAACTGCTCGGGCAGACGGGAATAGTCGAAGGGGTTCTTGACGGGGATGCCGAGATACGGCACGACCATGGACGCATAGCCCGACTGCCAGTACAGCGGGCACTGCTCGGCCGGCCAGGGAATCTTCCACTCGGCCGGGTCATCGGCATTGGAGGGATCGACCAGCGGCAAGGCGCGCGGGTAGAGGTCCTGATAGTCATCCGCGTACAACTCCATCGCCGTGGCGACCTGCTTGAGGTTGTTGGCGCAGGTGGCAGTGCGGCTGGCCTCGCGGGCCCGCGACAGCGCGGGCAGGAGCAGCCCGATGAGCAGGGCGATGATTGAGATGACCACCAGCAGTTCGACGAGGGTGAAGCCCCGTGCGATCGACTTGTGCGAATTGTTCTGCATACCACACCTCTCTCGGGGCCTGATCGGGGCCGGACGAGTTCGAAACCTGCGACGCCTGATCCGACGCTGTGCGACGCCGGCGCGCGCAACCACCGCCTTCGTCGGGCGGTCAGATACCTTCAGAATACCCGTATATCCGCATGGTGCAAGGGGAAATCCGCTCAACTGGCCGCGAATCTTTGCTTTTTCCGGGCTTGGCGGCCCGGACGCAGCCTTTTGGCAATCTCAGGCGGGCGCCGCGGCAAGCGAGCGCGGCGGCTGCGTCTCGGCCCGGACCGGCGAATCGCCCGACTCAAAGCGCACCTCGACGTCGATGTCGAACAGTTGCAGCAGACCGACGACCTGCCGCACCACGGCCAGGCGGGCCTCCTGCTCGTAACGCCGCGCGTGCGTCTCGTAGAGGTGCTGGGCTTCATCCTGGGCCCGGACCATGAGGTCCTTCTGCGCCGGGGCGTCCATGCGGAACACGTCGAGCAGGCCCAGCAGTTTGCCCGACTGGATGTCGTAGGGCGTGACGTCGATGAGCCGCAGCGAGCCGTCGATGGCGGGCAGGGTGAGGCGGTACTGCTTGCCGCCGAGATGTTCCACGTTGGTCTCGCGCAGGCGGGCGAGATCGACGAAATACTGCTTTTCAAAGCAGAAGATCATCGCCAGCCGGGCCTGGCTGAGCAGCAGGGGAGGCAGCCACGACAGGCCGCGCGTCTGCGTCACGATTTCCTTGGACATGACCTCAAGGCCGATGAGCTTGCCCACGGCTCGCACCCGTTCGGCGATGACGTGGGTGGTGACCGTCGGCGCCGCGTTGCCGGCCAGGCGCCGCAACAGCACCCATGCCCCGAGAGCACCCAGCGCGACCGACAGAATGCTGATGACGATGGTGGTAAACATGGCCGAACAATCTTAGTGCCGCCCGCCGGACTTGTTCGGCAGCAGAAGCCCGAGATTTCTAGCCGGCGCTTCTGTGAGGTCCGAAAACGGCTTTGGTCGGTCGCCCTCCACCGGCTCTGGTGACGCGTGGCATGGCGTCGCGCTTCGCTGGGCTGAGCCTGTCGCAGTTCCGTCCGAATGCCCCGCGTGCAGTCGCGAGCGGCATGGCGGGGGCGTGCTGCGTGGCAGATCGTCGGCACGCCGAGGGTGTGATCGCCCGCAGACGGGGGTGAAGCGAGTCTTCGAGCCACCCCCGGGAAGCGATTCAAGTTCCCCTGAATTCCGGAGGAGTTCTCGTGGCGTGAGCGTCGGCCGCGTCATGAGGCTTCGGCGCAGCGGGCGCGCCAAAGTGTCTGGTCGCGACCTGCAGGCTTCACGCTCAAAGTTGATCCTTGATCTCTTCGAGAATCGTGCGCGAGAGGTCTTCGTTGCCGAACACATCCACGCGGATGCGGATGCGCGTCGTCGAATCCGTCTCGCGGTTGAGGTGGATTTGGATTTTCTTGTCCTCGGCGGTGCGCGAGACCTGCTCGGCGGCGAGGGCGTCTTTGCTGCTCTCGGTTACGGTGAATTCGAGATCCTCGATCGCGGCCTGCGTCGCCTCCCACGTGTCATCGAGGCTGGCTTCGACGACGGTGTCGAGTTCGCCGTTGACGTAGGCCACGGTGCCGACGCCCGCCGCGGCGCCGACGACCAGTGCCGCGCATCCGGGCGCAAGGACCGCGGCGAGTGACAGAGCGATCGCACCGACGAAGGCAAAGGGCAGCGCTGCTTTCATTTGTTGCGCCTTTCTGAGCAGGATTCATTGACCATGCGGCGCCGCCTAGCGCGAAGCTATCGCAGCACCGACAGAAAATGGTACGCGCAGGCGCATGGCGCCCCATGAGCAGCAGGGGGCCGAAAGTGCTGATCGCTGCGTGGGGAAACTGCTCAGTCGTAACGCCGGATCACGCCGATCACCACGCCCTGGATCTGGCAGTCGCTGACGATGATCGGCTCAAAGTCAGGGTTGGACGGCTGGAGGCGGATGCGGCCGTGCTCCTTGTAGAAGCGCTTGAGCGTCGTCTCGCCGTTGGGCAGCATGGCCACGACGCGCTCGCCGTTGCGGGCGGTTTCGCGGCGGTGGATGAGGACGTAGTCGCCATCCCAGATGCCTTCATCGCGCATCGACTCGCCTTCGACCTGCAGGGCGAAGACCGCGCCCGACTGGCCGCGGCGCGGGCCGAAGAAGTCTTCGAGATCGAGTTCATCGCGGTTCTCGACCTTCTCGATCGGATAGCCGGCGGCGATGCGGCCCACGAGCGGGAAGCGCATCGGCCGTCCTTCATCGGGAACGACCGAGTCGTTACGGATGGCCAAAGAGCGAGCCTTGTTCGGATCGCGCACGAGCGCTCCCTTGCGGATGAGCGCCTCGACGTGCTCGAAGACGGTGACTTTGCTGACGCCGAGTTCGTCGGCCATTTCCTGCAGCGTCGGGGAATAGCCAGACCGGGTGCGCCGGTCGCGGATGATCTGAAGGATGCGAAGTTGCTTGGGCGTGAGATTCATGGCGATTCCTTTCCGATACTCGATGGAGTCGATCAGGCGCTGCATCCGCTGCGCGGGCGGCGCCGGCCGGCTGATGGAGCGCGGCGGAGGTGTGGAGGACGGAGGTGCGGGGGGCCGAAGTGTGGGTGGCGGCGGCGGCCGGCGTCGCGAGGCGCGCCAGATGCCCGGCGAGTCGCCGGCGCGATGACACGATCCATCCGACGACGGCGTTGGACGGCGCCCACGAGGGGCCGGTCTTGATCAGTTGCGTGCCGCGCGGATCCGGGTGATATTCGCAGGTGAAGTCGCCGCCGGGGCCGAGGATGAGCAGGGGGGTGGCCATGGGTGCATCGCCTCTCAGTTGCGGGCCTCGAAGCGATGAACGGAGCAGCGCGCGGCGGCGGGGAGATCGGTGCGCTGCGCAGCGTGGTGCGGCGCTGGCTGATGCGGCGCGGGCTGACGCGGCGCGGGCTGACGCGGCGCGGGCGCGTACCGCACCCGCGGGCGCTGCGCCGGTCGGTGCGATGGCGATGGTCGTCGTGTGGCATGCTCCCGCTCCTGCTGACCGGCTCGATCAGCGGGCTGTGTGTGCTGCGCGAGGCGCCCACGGCCCGCGGCGTGCCGGGCTGGACCGGCCAGTCCGACAGGCGGGCTCTGCTCGCCGGGTCCCGCGCCGACGGGTCGCGCTGGCGCGGACAGCACTGAATTGAGTCGCGGGCTCTGGCCGACCATGGCCGCTCCGGTTCGAATCCGTTCGAGACCAGTGTGTTTCCCGCCCCGGCCGTGTGGCCGAAGCGGCCGGCGTCTCCCACGCCGCCCAAACCCGCGGACTCCGCCGCTCGCGGTGAATATACCCTATCAAAGGCCGCACTTCAAGCCCAAAAACCAAACTTAAGCCAAAATTAATCCGGTTTTCGCCGAGGACGGTGGGTAACTAGGTAGTTTTCCACAATCTGGGCGATCAGGGCCGCTGACAAGAGCGTCAAAGCCGCTCCTTCGCCTCGCGCGCCCGAACCCGCACATTTTACCTCTTTCGCCTTAACCCCCTCGGTCCGGGAACCGATGGGTGTGGGGGCGTCTCGTCTGCGGACGCCGGTTCGGAGCCTTGGCTATGGGAATGCTGGGTCGAATAACGGCGGGATGGGGGCGTGTGCGGCGCGGCCGGGCTGTTGAAGTCGCCGCACCTTCTGAGGTCGCCGCGCCGTCGCCGCTGGGCGAACGGGCCCCCGCGTCGGCCTCGGCGGGCGCCTGCCGCGCCAATCACAAACCTCTGGAGCGGTGCGAGCGCCAGGCCCGCGCCATGCTCGCGGCCGGCGATACGGCTGGAGCGCTCGACTTTGCCGAGCGCCAGGCGGCGCCGACGTCGGCCTCGCGCCTGCTCATCAATGCCTGCCGCACGCTTGCCGGGCGGCGCGTCGAGGCTCAACTCGATCTCGTCGAGTGGTCCAAGCGCTCGTGCTGCCCGATGGATGCGCGGCTCATGCTCGCGCTGCTGCAGATCGACGAGGGCGATCGGGCCCGGGCCATCGCCACGCTCAATCGCAACCTGGCGCAGATCGACGATCCGAAGACCCTCCAGGCGATCATCCTTATTCAACTCGAGCGCGGCGACGCGGCCGAGGCGCAGCGATGGGCCCAGCGGCTCCAGAACCTCGCGATCAACTGGACGGACCGGCCCGCGGTGAGCGCGTGGCTGGGCGCGTTGGGACTGCCGTGTGCCGATGCCTCGGCCGAGCCGCCTGATGCGCTCGTCGAGCAACTGGCGCTCGAACTGCTTGCGTGCGAATCGATCATCGTGTCGCTGGAGGCGGCGGCGCGCTACGACGGCTCGCAGCCGCGCGCGCTGCTGCTGCTTCGCGCGCTTGAGTCGGCGTTCGACCGGCTCGAATCGCCGGGTTCGGCGTGCGAAGCCATGGCGCGGCTGGCGCTGACGCTCAATGACACGGCCACGGCGCGGCGGTGGATCGACGCGGGCCTGCGGATCAACCCGCTCTGCGCGCCGCTGGCGATCCTGCTGGCTGAACTGCCCGCGGCGGAGGAGGCGGGCGATGAGCGGCAGAATCTGCTCGCGGGCGTCCACGTCCTGCCGAGGCGCAGCGAACAGATCGAAGCGCTCGACCTGGTCATCCGCGCGCACCCCGACTGGAGCGACGTGCGCAAGGCCCGGCGGCGACTGGAGGCGGCATGAGCACGATCCAATGTCCAGCGCGGCTCGAAGTGGCGCGGCTGCTGCGGCAGGCGCGGTTCAACTGGCGCCTCAGCCGGCTCGGTGAAGCGCTCGACACGCTCGAACCCGTCGTGCGCCTTGTCGAAGAAGAGTGCGAGCTTATGCCCTCGCCGCGCCAGGCGGAGCAGCGCGAATCAGTTTCGCCGCGGCAGTGCTGGGCGCTCGGGGCGACGCGGCTGGCGGCGCAGTGCGCCTATCTCGCCGGCCGGCACGAGCGGCTCGCGCATCTGATCCGCGTCGCGCAGCGGCGCTTCGGCGACGACGCGACGCTGCTGCACATCGCGGCTCGTGCGGCGATGGATGAAGGGCGAGTCGACGAAGCACTCGCGCCGGCCCGGCGGGCGTGCGCGCTGGCGCCGCGGCGGGCCCGGCTGCTCGAATGGCTCGGCCGCGCCGAAGCGCGCGCGGGAAACATCAAAGAGGCTCTCGACGCCGTACGCGCTGCAGCCAGTCTGCGGCCGCGTCGCGCGAGCCTGCGCATCGAACTGGCCGAACTCGCGCTGGCGAATGAAGAGCATGATCTCGGCCTGGCGGCGCTGGGGGCATTGATCGATCCGCCGTGCCTGCTGCACGCGCGCCTGCTCGCGGGCGCCGGGCGGTGGCGCGAAGCGGTGGAGATGTACGACCGCGTGATCGACGCCGGGCACGCGACGCCCGCGTTTCAGTCGATCTCGCCCACGCACGTGGCGAGCATGGCGCTGCGACGGCCCAATCGCGGCCTCGTCGGCGACGCCGATCTGCTCCGCGCGTCAATCGAGCGCATCGAAGTGCTCGAGCGCCTCGGCGATCGGGAAGCGCTGCAGGCGCTGGCGGATGCGGAAGTCGATGACCCGTTCCGCTGCGGCGCGGTGCTCGTGCGGCTGGCGGAGAGCATGCTGAACATGGATGATGCGCCGCGATGCGTGCGCCTGGCGCGGCGGTGTCGCACGGGCGGGCAGGCGCCGATGGCGCTCGCGCTGCTGTCGGTGGCGGCGGCGCTGCTGGGTAGGCGGATGCTCGCCGAACGCTGCCGGGCGCGGCTGGGCGTGCGCGATCAGTCGCTGCTGGCGCGGGCCTGGCGGCGCGGACTCATGGCGCAGATCATCGCAGCGCAGACGTCGTGCGAGCGTGCGGGCGCCGATCCGACGCAGAGCGTGCTCGAGCCGCTGCTCAGCCACGCGACGAACGTGCTGGGCGAAGTGCTCGAGCAGTCGCCGCATTTTGCGGATGTGCACTTCCATCGCGGCAACTGCCTCAGCGCGCTCGGCCGCGAGCGCGAGGCGGCCGAGGAAGTGAACGAAGCGCTGCGCATCAATCCAAACTATGCAGACGCCCGCCGCCTCGCGGCTACCCTCCAGCACGCGGCTTGAACATCGGACCCATGCACTCTCCCAGAGATGAAGCGCTCCGCCCGCAGAGCCTGCGCGTCGCGGCTAACTGGGTGCGCCGACGGCGGGACTCCTGGATCTGTCTTGGCTTTGTGGCTTCGTGCCTTGGCGTCTTCGTGCTGGAACATTCGCCGCCCGACGGTGGCTTTACGCGGCGCGGGTGACGGGGTCGGTCGTGACGACGTGGTAACCCGGCGGGATGAGGCACAGGTCGCTCTTGGACCACGTCTTGCCGCATTCCGGGCAGCGGACGCGCTGGGCGGCGTCGCTGGGGTCGAGCTGGCCGATGAGTTGATAGCCGCAGTGCCGGCAGCGGGTGGTGGGCTCGAGCACGGTGACTTCGAAGTTGAGAAAGAGCGTGACGAGCGCCCAGCACAGTTCGATCCAGCCGATGGTGGTGGTGCTGCGCAGGCCGCCGTACCACGCGGCCCCGCCGATCACCGCCAGGCCGAACATGAGCGACCACCAGAAGGCAAAGTCGGTGAGCATGCGGCGGATGCGCAGGGAGATGCGGTTAATCTCCATCTGCTTGAGGTGATGGTAATGGCTGCCGTAGCGCCGGGCCGTGGCGCTCAGGTGCAGCCAGAGGCTGGCGGTGTAGCCGGCGATCATGAACGTGGAGACGGACAGTTCAATGCTGCTTTGCCACGCGTACATCGCGCCGGCGGCAAGCGAGCCTGAGACAAGGCCGATAAGACCGGCCTTGGGCGATGACCAGGCGTCCGGTATGGCGTGTGCGCGAACCACTGCCTCACGGGTATCGGCCATTTGGCCTTTGGGCTGTGGCGCAGCGCGTCGATTCGGCGTCACGCAGGTTCGTCTGAGGATGCGGCGGGCAGATGGATGACAAAGTCCGAGCCGCGACCGGCTTCGGCGTGAACCTCGATCGACCCTCGATGCTCTTCGATGATGCGCCGCGTGGTGGCCAGGCCCAGGCCCGTGCCGCCCTTCTTGGTCGAGAAGTACGGCTGGAAGATGCTCTTGAGATGCTCAGGCGCGATGCCCGGGCCGGTGTCGGTCACGTGGATGCAGTGCATCGCCGCCTGCCCGTCGCGCGGCCTGGCGGATGCGGAGGCTTCGACGCGGATCATCAGTTCGCGGCTGCGCGTGTCCTTGGCCGGCAGGGTTTCCAGCGCCTGCACGGCGTTGATGAGCAGGTTGAGCAGCGCCTGCTTGAACAGCGCCGAATCCACGCGCGCCACGGCGGGCTGGCGGGCCAGCGTCGTGCGCAACTGCACCCCCGCCGCCAGCGCCTGAGGCAGGAAGAAATCGATGAGTTCATCGACGAGCACGTTGAGATCGTGCGGCTCGGGGTCGAGGCGGATCCGGCCGGCGAACTGGAGAAAGTCGGTGAGAATGCCCTTGAGCCGATCAGCCTCGCGGCGGAGCGATTCGGTGCGGCGGATGATGCGCTGGCGGGCGTCATCAGCCACGTTCAGTTCGGCGACATCTTCGGCCAGCAGCTGGGCGTTGAGGCTGAGCGTCGAGAGCGGGTTCTTGATCTCGTGCGCCAGGCCGCCGGTCATCGTGCCCAATTCGGCCAGGCGCTCGGCGTCATCCATGCGGCGCTTGGCGATGCGGGCGCGGCGGTCCTGCTCGCGGCGCATGATGAGCAGCAGCGGCGCCGCGAGGATGGCGCACACGAGCATGCCGCCGAGGAAGATGAATACGTGAGTCCACATGAAGACATGCCGCCGACGCGAGTGGAGGTTAGTTTAGACGGCTCGGCGGGCGCTTCGCCTCACGGCTCGCGGGGCGCCGCGTAGTTCCACGTCAGGCGCATGATGAGCAGGGGCAGGCGGCTGCGCTGGCGCGAGAGGTCCTCGACGAGCGGGGCATCGCGCGCGATCTCCTGCGGCGACGGTTCGCGGTGCAGCAGCAGTTCATAGAGCAGGGCGACGCGCTGCGGCGGCTCGAGGTCGCGCAGGCGCTTGCGAAACTCGTCGCTGTCGAGGAAGTCGCGCGCGATGGACAGCAGTGGGAGACCATCGAGGCGCTGGCGCGTGTACGCGGCGAGTCCTGGCTCGTCCGGCTCGCGGCCAAGGTAATCGCGATAGAACGCGGCGACGTGGTCGCGCGCCGCGGCCGGCTCGCTGGAGACCGGGCGCTCGCCCAGCGCGACGGCCACGCCGATCGGCGCCGCCAGCGCCATCCACCACAGGATCAGTTCCCGCCAGTGCATGCTGGGCCTGGCGCGCAGGCTCGCGAATTCGCCGGTCTCGATCCACTTCGCCAGCGCCTGGCCGGTGAGCAGCGCGACCATCCAGCCGATCATCGCGCCGGCGAAGAGGTCGCTGGGAAAGTGGGCGTACGTCTGCAGCCGGGCCCAGCAGACGAACAGCGCCACCACGATCCACAGAGCCGTCGAGCGCGACTTCTGACAGGCGAAGACAAACGCCACCGTCCAGACGAGCGTGGCGTGGCCGGATGGGATCGCACCATGCACGAGCGAGAAGGGCGAGAAGAGCAGCGATGAGTCGCCGTGTGTGGGCCGCACGCGCCCGATGATCCACTTGAGCAGATGCGCGATGATCGCCTGCAGCGGCAAGGCGAAGATGAGTTGCCGCATCGCGCGTCGATTGAACGCCAGGCCGACGAGCAGGGCCGCGTAGGGCACGACGCGATTGCACCACGCGCTGCCGAGATGCTCCAGGTCGCTCAGTCGCCACGGCCAGTTGATCGAGGCGTGCCAGCGGACCAGCGCGGCGTCGGTCAGCAGCAGGAGCGAAAGAACAACCGTGGCCAGCAGTGGCGCTGCCAGAGGGTTGAGGCGCAACGATGGGCTGGCGTCGGGTTTCATCCGGCTGGCGCGACGGTAGGCGGGCTGTGCCGGGCATTCCCGCGGGCAGCCTCGACCTACACTCATCGCGCATGGCTGATGATCTGACCATCCGCGCGTTTCAGGATCTCATCCGGCAGCGCTACTACGCCACGGACAGCGCGCGCGGCAGCGCGGCGACGTTCCTCTGGTTCAGCGAGGAAGTCGGCGAACTGGCGCACGCCCTCGGAGAAAAGCACCGCGGTAGAGAGGATCGCGCCAACCTCGAGGAGGAGTTCGCGGATGTGCTTGCCTGGCTGTGTACGTTGGCGAACATCAATGACATCGACCTGGCCGAAGCGCTGAGCAAGTACACCGTGGGTGGCGGGCCGCAGGGCACCAAGTCGTGAGCAGCAATCGCGTCGAATCCATCTTCGCCGGGCACCGGAGCGCCGGGCGGGCGGCCCTGATGCCGTTCATCACCGCCGGCTTTCCCGATCTGGAAACTACGGCCTCGCTCATACCCGCGCTCGAACGCGCCGGTGCGAGCATTTGCGAGATCGGACTGCCGTTTTCGGATCCGATTGCCGATGGCCCCGTGATCGCGGCGAGCATGCACGAAGCGCTGCAGCGAGGCCTTCGCCTGTCGCACGTGTTCGAGACGATCCGCGCTGCGCGGCCGCACACCAAGATGGGCCTGGTGGCGATGGTGAGCTGGTCGATCGTGCAGCGGCGCGGAACAGAGGCGTTTATTAAGGAATGCGCATCAGCGGGCTTCGACGGCTTCGTTTTTCCCGATCTGCCCCTGGAGGAATCGGATGAGGCGCGGGCGCTGGCGAAGTCTGCCGGGCTGACGTGCTCGCTGCTCATTGCGCCGACCACGCCGGCCGAGCGTGCTGAGGCGATCGCGCGGGCCTGCACGGGCTTTGTCTATCTGATCGCGAGAACGGGGATCACCGGCGTGCGCTCCGATGCGCCGGAGATTGAATCGCGCGTCGTGGCGCTGCGGGCGGTCACGGACCTGCCCATCGCGTGCGGCTTTGGCATCGGTTCAGCGGATGCGGTGCGCGCGGTGACACGGCACGCCGACGCGGCCATCGTCGGCAGCGCGATCGTCAAGCGGCTCGCCGATGTGCGCGAGGCGCCGGTGCAGCAGCGGATCGCCGTGGTCGAGGAATTCGTGCGCCAACTCGCAGCCGGGCTCGCACAGCCGGGGCGGGTATCCACGGGCGGTTGATGACATAGCCCGTCATTCCTGCGCAGAGCCTGCCCCTGCCTGCGCAGGGGCGGGCTCTGCGCAGGCATGACGAAAAGCGTCCGGCGAAGGCTGGTGTTTGGCGAACGCCGGTTCCTCCCCCTTCGACGAGCTCAGGGTCTCTCAGACAGGCGCGGCGCGCGTCTCGGCCTTCGGCCTCGTCACGCGCGTTTGCCGGTCGTCTGCGTGCGGTTACTTCCCCGCGCGCCGCTGCAGGCCGTAATTGATGAGGTTGCCCATGAGGTTCGCCGCGTCGGCGGTCGTGTAGCCGCTCACGCCCCAGCAGGGTTGGCCGAGCAGGGCGTTGCTCAGGTCTTCGCGGCTGACGAAGACGCGCAGCTCTTCACTGTCATTGCGCTCGTGCAGCGCGCGGAGACGCGGCCGCGGCTCGCGACCGCCGAAGCGCTCGAGCGAGTAGAGGCGATACGAGACGTTGGTGCAGTCCACGCCGCGCTCGAGCGTCGCGCCGGTAATCACCGCGTGGCGCGTGGGCCGACGGAAGCGCGAGCCGGGCGCGAGCGACTCGACGAACTCCTCCGCGCTGCGGCCAAAGGCGGAGACGCCGCCGACATCTTCAAACAAAACCGTTCCGCCGCCGTCGATATAGGCCTTGAGCGCCTTGCCCTCGGCTTGGGTAAAGGCATGCGCCGACGTGCCGCGCACGATGAGCAGCGCCGCCGCACTGGCGGGTGAATCATCCACACTCTCAAGCGGCACGTCGATGGTGCTCAGGTCGATGCTGCGGCTGGTGCGCAGGCGCAGCGCGAGCAATTCATCGGCGGCGGGCTCAGGGTTCCAGTTGCCGCCGTACACGGCCCGGGCGATCGTCGCTTTCGTGAACAGCGGAGCGCCCAGCGGCTGCACGCCGTCCGTCACCTGCTTTTCGTCGAGGAGCAGCTTGCGATTGAGCCGCGGCGCCGTGAGGCCGCGCTCGGAGGCATAGTAATAGACGTTGCTGAGCGTGCTGAAGTCGTCGCGGCGCTTGTTGACGTCATTAACCTGCAGCGCTGCGCCGAAGTCTGACTTCGGGCAGTGGATCATCAGCTCCCGCACGCCGCTGCTCAACCCGATGAGCCCGCCGGGCCGCTCGACCGGCGCCGAGAGCGTGTAGACGAAGTGATCGACGGGCAGCTCGCGCCACTCGTACTGCGGGTACATCTTGCGCCCCAGCGTCTGCACGGCGTCGGTGAAGCGCTGGTTGCCCGCGTCGGCGTTGGTGAGCACCAGCCCGCCCAGGTCGATGTATCGCTTGAGCCGCTCGAGCTTGGTGAAGCGCGGCGCATCGCCCCGGCCGCGCCGCTGCAGTTCATCGTTGTATTCGCTGAGATAGTCAAACGCTTCGTGGCTGGCGAGATAGACCATCGGCCCGTCGAACCACTCTTCCAGGGGCGCATCCATGTTGAGGATCTGCCAGCTGAGGCGCTGCTCGGTTTCGCGGCCGATCCACGCCGCCAGGTGCGCCGCGTCGCGCGGCCGATTGTTCCACGCCAGGGACGGATCGCGCAGTTTGCTTACGATGATCGGCACGCGGCCATGCGCGAGAAACATGAGGCCGAACGACATCTGCACGACCGGCGTTTCGACCATGCCCGTCGAGCCGATGTTCGCCTTGGCCGTCAGGCCGGCCAGCCGGCCCGTTTCCGGATCGATGATCGGATCGCACAGGCGGTTGATGACTTCGGCGGCGGCGGCGCGGAACCAGTCGTGCCGGCCGAAGCGCTTGTACCCGCTGGCCAGGCCCACGCGCTCCATGCCGTAGAGGTAATAGAACAGGTATGTCTGGTCGGCTTCGAACACGAGGCCGGGGTGGCGTTGCACGGCGAAGTTCTGGTCGAACCAGTCGAGCCCGCGCTCGATCGCCTTCTGCTGGTCGGTGTCGCGCAGGCCGGGCTTGATGAATTCGTCGGCGTGGAGGAAGTCCTGCGTGACGAACAGGCACGTCAGCCCCGCCGCGGTCATCGAGCCGCGCGCCTCGGCGAACTGCGGGCGATAGTTCCACCCGCCATCCACGAGTTGCGTGCGCAGGTAATGATCCTCGATGCGCTTCCAGATGCGATCGGGAATCTCGTGGTTGCGCTTGGCGGCTTCCCACAGGCCCAGCAAGCCGTATTGCGTGAGCGAGTTGTCGTAGCCCGACTCCATGGGGATCTCGGTGTACGCCCATGAGCCGCTGTCAAAGCCGTAGGCGCGCAGGAGCCAGTTGCGATCGTCTTCCAGCAGCGGGCCGAACTTCTCGGGCAGCAGGGCCCAGATGTGAGCCCGCAGCGAGCGGACGTAGGTGTAGTCGGGCTTCTGGGCCCGGAGGAAGTCGATCGCCGGCTGGAGGCGCGGCTCCTGGTAACTCTGCCCCGACGCGAGCAGGGCGTACACCGCGATGGTCGTCTGGCCCGTGAGGTGGGTGACGAGGTGCAGCAGCGACGGGTCGCCGGATTCGAACTCCCACGTGCCCGAGCGGTTCTGCCGGGCGTACAGGCCGTCGCGGATGGCGTCGATGGCCCAGCCGATCTCGACGTCGGTAAGGCCCTCGGGCGTGACGATGACGGGATCAGCCGGCCGCTGGGCGGTGGCGCGCGGCGACGCGGCGCCGGCGACGAGCAGCGCAATAAGCACGAACAGCAGCGATGGAGCGGCAAGGCGCGGCATGGCTCTACACTGAGATGGTACCGCGCTGCATTGCTGGCGGGTTTGGCGGGCAACAAAGCGTTCTGACTGGGTTCTTCGCGGCTTGCCGCCTCGCGCCACGCTATCGCAGCCTCACCGCTTCCAGAACTGGCGCCAACTTCACCGGCTGGCCCGATTCGGTGCTCTGGCGCACGGCTTCCATGAGGCACAGCGTCTCGATGCCTTCCTCAAGATCGGGTGAATACGGCGAGCCCTCGATCAGCGCCCGGCCGAAGTGGTCGGCGTAGTTGGCGAACTCGCCGTAGTGCATTCCGTGCACCTCGGAATTGAAGTAGTACTGCCGGCCCGCATAGAGGTAATCCTCAACTACTTCGCCCAGCGCGCCAGGATCGAAGCCGCCGGCGCTCTCCTTCGCGTCCGCTTGCGGCGTGGTGTGGATGTAGCGCATGTCGTGGTACTGCGCGAGGCTGCTGCCCGCGCTGCCGTAGAGCATCAGTTCGATGCAGTTGCGGGCCCGCGGCAGTTCGTGGCAGCCGTAGTGCCCCATGGCCCGGCCGATCGCGCCACTCACTGCCTCAACATGGACCAGGTACATATCGCGTCCCTTTACATTGAACGCGCTACCCATCTTCGAGCGCGAGCCGACCGCCTGCACACTGCTGATCGGCCCGAGATACCAGCGCAGCAGATCGAGCGGGTGCGAGAGGCCCAGAAACACCCAGTCGGTGTCCGTCGCCGCCCACGGGCTCTTGCGGTAATACCAGTCCATGCGGTGGATGTAGTGGGCGTCGGCGAGTTCGATGGCGCCGAATTCGCCGCGCTCGAACGCTAGCCGCTGGCGGCGGAAGGGCTCGAAGAAGCGCGTGCTCTGTCCGACGAGGAGCTGGCGGCCCGTGCGCCTTCCCGCTTCGAGCACCTGCCGCGCCGCGTCGAGTGAATTCACAATCGGCTTGGTGCAGATGACATCCTTGCCCGCTTCGAAGGCCTTGATGATGTGCCCGGCGTGCTCGCGGTCAGGCGTGTAGATGGCGACGATGCCGATGTCGGGGCGCGCGAGCATCGCGTCGTAGTCATTCGTGTAGAAGAGATCGGGCCACTGCCGCCGGCTGGCGTCGATCTTGTCGGCACTCAGGTCGCAGCCGGCGACGGGATAGACGAAGCCGCAGCGCGTCGCCAGGGCCATGAGCATTGTGCGGCCCTCGTGCAGGCCGAGCACGCCCACGCCGATCGCCTTGGGGTGTCGCGGCGGGGCAACGACCGGCTGCGTGCCGGGTATGTGCTCGATGAAGCCCATGAGGGAAGTGTAACCTGTGAAGGGAGCGGAACATTCGCCAGGAATGGCTGGGGGCGAAGGGGAGCAAGGTCATGCCGTACATGAGGACTGCGGTCGGTGCGCATGACGACTTTGTGTGCTTCCCGCGCGCACGCGCCCCATACCGCTTCCTGACGGGTCTGGTGCTCAAGTCCGTCATTCCCGCGCAGGCGGGAATCCACGATGCATCACTCACAACCAGACACAGAGCGCGCCCGATTTCACGCTCGCGGATGCCTGCCTGCGCAGGCATGACGGTGCTGGCGCACCTATGAGCAAGAGCCCCTGACAGGCGCGGCTCGTCTCGACCTTCGGCCTCGTCCTGGCCTTCGGCCTCGTCGAATGGCGAAGCGCAGCGCCCGCTACGAGCCGCGCGATCGAATGCCCGGCTGCACGAAGGTGCAGCCGGGCTCGCGCGAAACGGAGTCGCAGTGGGGAGCAAGAGTTACTGAATCGGCCGGACCTCGGTGACCAGGCAACTGACCGAATCAATGGCCTGGACCCAGTATCGGCCGCAGGCGCCGGAGGCAACGTTGGCAGTAAAGATGGCTGTGCCGCCGCCGTCCGCTGAAGTGACTGCCGCGATGCGCGCCGACGAGTCCAGCCCAAGCGTCTGCCCGGCGCACGCGCCCCGAGGAATCTCGAGAGACCCCTCGCCGCGAGCCGCGAGCAGCGCGATGCGCTGGTTCGGCTGCGCGCCTGACACGGTAAACGTCATTGATCCCGGGCAGTCGCCGGTGACCTGAATGCTCGGGATGGTGCCGGTTACATCCAGCACGATGGCGGACTGCACAAAGTAGCCCTCGCCCTGAATGCCGCCCTGGAGCGAATCGATCGTCAGATGCATCAGGCTGTAGGGTCCAAGGAAACCGCGCTCCACAACGCCATCGAGCGCGTGGGTCGCGAACGTTCCCTTGAAGGTGCCTGGCCCCGAGCCGAAACCAAGGTCGGCGCCCGTCACCTCGGTTTCAAGGTAACCGCTTTGCGTCTGGATTGCGGCGACGATGACGATGTCGCTCGCGGGCGTCGCGCCGTCCGAGACGTAGGTGATGTCGAAAGTGGCGTTGGTGATCTCGTAGCCGCCGAGCGGTCCGATCGCATCGACGAAGAGGACGCCGCCATTGAAGAACTCGCGGCCCGGAATCGGCACCGGCCAGGTCGGGTCGTAGTTGTGGTGGCCGGGGATGTGGTCGGCGGACGCCACGGCTGGAATGGTCAGAATCGCCGCCAACGCTACGGCCAAGGATCGCTTCGTCATGGTGAGGCCTCCAGAAAGGACACTTGTGGTGTTTCATCGCCCGCTGTTGCAGGAACTGTACAGCACTATTGGGAACATTCCAGCACATGTTCCCGAATTTTGTGGATTTTTCTGGACAAATTCCGAGTATGAATGAATAATGTAGAGAACATCAGAGAACACCGGTCTCCAAACGGGCCACGCCACGGAGCGGCATTTGCGAACTTCCACAGATCGAATACAAGCCTCACGAGTCCAAGTGCCCCCTGGCTCTGCGCTTTCTCCCATGCCCGCCGAGGCCCAGGCTGCTGGACGGACCGGCGATCGTCTCCAGTCGGAACTGGCGGCGCTGATCGATGAGTTTCCCGTCGAACAGCGTCCAGTGGCGTCGATGGCCCGGTGGCTCGAAGTTTCCCGGCCGATCTGCCATCGAACCGTCGCCACCGCCCGCGCCGCCGGCGGCGGGCTCGCCGCGCTCCGCGAAGCGCCAGGGGTTCGCGGCCTGGCCGGCTTTCTGGCGGCCGCCCGCCGCAAGGGCATTGATCCCGAGCGGATCGAATCCGCCGAGGCCGCCGTCTCCGCGTACTCCTCACTGCTCGAGCGTCACGGCGGCCGCAAGAAGATGCTCGGCGCGTTCGACGGAGCCGGGAACGGCTCTGCTGGCATTGCCACACCTTCCGCCACTTCAGCGCCGACGGAGCCGTCAGACGCGCGCATCCTGGCGTTCGAAGGCGCGCGCGGCATCACCGAGCGCGAATACGGCGTTGAACTCGCCACCTTTATCTACGGCCCGTCCACCCGCTTCAAAGGCGCCTTCGACTGCACCACCGCGCTGGGGCTGATCGACATTCGGCGCAACCCCGGCGCCATGCCGATCTGCCCCGTCACCTCATCCGACACCGGGTCGCTGCTGGGTCGCGGCGAGAGTCCGCTGGCGTCGCTGAGTCGCCCCGATGGGCAGAGTCGGCGCAACGTCGGGCTGATCGGCGAGTTCTGCTCCGATCCTGCGCCGCGCATCGTTGTTCGAAGGCAGGAGGGGCGCGCTCCCATCCTCGTCGAACCCGCCGATGCGCAGCGCGGCCCGTTCGACGTCGTTCTCGGCGCCATGTACCAGGGCAACCCGCATCCGGCCGCCGACGAGCCGCGAGCGCAATTCTGCCATCTGCTGTCGGACGGTCCTTCGCGCCGGCTCATCATGGTGGTCTTCCTTCATCGCTCGCTCGCCGCATCCGCAGTCGCATCATCCGGGGTGTTCGCCAAGAACCCGGTGGGCGTCGTCGAGTTCGACCCGGCCGGCAAGCCGAAAGTCGTACTGCCCCGCGACCGCTGGTATGACAGACTGCCCGGCTCGCCGCCCATCGAGTACCTGGGCCTCGGCACCAGCCGCCTGCATGGCTCGCCCTACCCGCGTCTCGCGCCGCTCGCTGAATACCTCTTCGAACTCGGCGGCTGGAACTCCGAGCAGTTCGTCGGCTATCGCATGGCCGTCGAGTACCCCGTCTGGAACACGCACCACCTCATGTGGTTTGATTTCGACGCGCAACCTTCGCAGGAATGAGGTCGTCGATGGTGGCATACGGTGAGCGTCAAATACCAGCAACGGCAACGCCGCTCCCTCACGGAGTGGCATGATTCCGCTGCCGCTCAGTATTTCACGCGCGTGCCATACGGCTTGGTCTTGGGCGTGCTCACGTCTTCGCCGGCCTTGAGTTCGTCGTAGGCCTGCTGGACGTAGTTGACGTATTCGCCGCGCTGCTTGCCTTTGCCCGGCGGGTAGGTTTCGTTCACCTTGCCCAGCGGCGCGTTGTCGAGCGCGCCGGCGTAGCGCAGCACGCCCTTGCCATCAATGATGAACATCTGCGGCGTGAAGCGGGCGTCGAGCATGCGGCCGACCTGGCCGTCTTCATCGAGCAGGATCGGGAAGCGGATGCCGAAGCGTTCGCGGGCCTCTTCGTTGGCCTGCTTTCCGGAGCCGGGCTGGCCGGGCGCACCGGAGTTGATGGCGAGGTACACCACGCCGGCCTGCTGCATGTCGTTGCCGAAGCTCTTGAGCGTGCGCTTGGTGTACTGGTCGATGACGTAAGGGCACTGGGGGTTGAACCACTCGAGGATGACGATCTGGCCCTTGCAGTCGCTCAGTTGCCGCTCTTTGCCGTCGATACCGGTGAGTTTGAAATCGGGTACGACCTCGCCGACCGCCACCGGCTTGGACCGCTGCGCGGCGGCTCCGGCGCATAGAAGCGCCAGCAGCGCCATGGCGAGTGCGAGGCGGCTGAATCGAAAGACGGGATGGAACGAAGCGTGGGTCATGCGGCGATCAGTCAGTCAAACCTGGGCACGAGTTCGTAGTAATTCTCCTCATTGCCGCTCTGCACGCGCAGCACCGCCAGCGGACGCGGTCCGGCGGGCCAGGCGCGGCTCTCATCCACATCGAACGTTATCGTCAGGCGGCTTGAGCCGTCTTCAAGCGGCGTGATCTCCGGCTCGTGCGCTTCGGCTCCCTCGACGATGAGCGGAAACACCTCGAACTCAACGTCCTTTGGAAAGGTCGCCTCGAAGCGCGGCCGCGATTTGCTCCCCTGCCAGCGGACCCTGCCGATCGTGAGATCCTTAAGCGGCTGGGGAAGCCGAGCCAGGGCCTCTTTGAATCGCTCCTGTACCGCGGGCTCGGGCTCTTCGATGAACACCTTTGACTTGAGCGTGATGGACTTCTCAGCGCTGCCGGCCATGCAGGCTTCCTTGCACACGAGCCAGTCCGAGCGGATCTCGAAAGTGAACTCTCCATCGGGCCGCAGCGTCTGGGGCGCCTTGATCTCGACGATGAGCGTGGCCTGCTCTTCGTAGCCGAAACTGACCAGATCGCCGGCCTGTTCAAAGCGGTGCGGGCCGGGATACTGCACGGGGCCGACGATGAAGTTCTCCGGGGCCTTGACTTCCAGGCTGGTGGCAAAGCCGGTGTCGCCGGGGTTGACCCAGTAGATGTGCCAGTCCTTGGCGATGTCGTACTGCACGGCAAGGTGAAACGTCGCATTGGCGCCGATGGCCGCCACGTCGGCGTACAGATCCACCGTGACCTTGTCGGGCTCAGGCTGGGAGGGGCCCAGGCGAGCTGACAGGGCTGGCGAGGCGCCGAGAAGACCCGCAGCGGGGACGAGAATAGAGAGCGCCGCAGCGCGCAAAGGTGCCATGTGCTGTTCCTTTCCACTCCGATTCGGGCGCAGCCGTGGAATGGTAGTGCCCGCCGGCGCGTCCCAGCGCTGGGCCGAATGCCGACGCAGCCGATGCCGGGCCGCGCAGGCGCTTAGAGTAAGGATGTCCCCGTGCGGCCATTCGGCCGGCGTACACAGAACAAGACACGTGCGAAAGGATGGCCATTCCCGATGATTTCACCCCCCACCCGCGCCGCGTGGAGGTTTGTGCTGGCTGCGGCTGCAGCGGGCCTGTGCCTGGCGGCCGCCTGCTGCAGCAACCAGCCCAAGGTCAACGACAGCGACCTGGTCTACATCGAGACTCCGGCCCTCGCGGAGGCCATGGAGAGTTCGAAGAAGCGAGTCATCATCGTCGATGCCCGCATCGCCCCGCGCTACGAACTGGCCCACATCCCGGGGGCGATCAACATCCCGCTGGCCGACGCCGTGCGCGATGACGAGCGGCTCAAGGATGTCAAGGGGATCATCGTCTACGCGCTGGACTGGGAAGACCCGATCGCGCTGGCCATGAGCAAGAAGCTCATGGCGCTGGGCTACAAGGATGTGCAGACCTATCGCGGCGGCCTGCGCGAGTGGATCGACCTCGGCAAACCGACCGAGCCGCCGCTGGATGCGCCGCGCGAGGATGGAAACTGAGCGGTGCCTGCCCGGCGGCTCGGGTTACGGCGCCTTGCGCAACACCATGTGGTAGAGGTGCCAGTAGCGCGGCTTGCCGGTGGCGGTGGTGCCGTCGCCTTCGAACTCGTTGAAGTGCAGGCGCTCGAGGCCGGCGGTGAGTTCATCCACTTGCGCGCGTGAGAGGAAGATGTTGGCGTGGTGCCCCGGCTCGGTGGCCCACTGGTCATTCACACCGAACAACTGGCCCGCGAAAATGCCGCCCGGCCGCAGCGTATCGATGATGCGCGCCCACAGCGACTCGAACGCATCGAGCGCGCAGAACGGCAGCGAGTACGCCGCGTTGATGAGATCGGCCGGCGTCAGTTCGATGCGCTCAAACGGCTCGACGACCGTGGTGAGCCGCGCATCGAGCCCGAGATCCTGCGCCTGGCGGCGTGTGCGGGCGATGGCTTCTTCGGACTGATCGACCGCGGTGACGCGCAGGCCATGTCGGAGCATGGCGATGGTGTCGTGGCCGACGCCGCAGCCGAGATCGAAGCCGCGGCCGTCGCGGGGCGTGTGCTCCAGGGCCCTGAGCACGGTGTCGCGCGGCGGGCGGGTTTCGGTGGCCGCGTAATACTCATTCCAGTGCGGATTCTGCTCGGCGTCGGGTGTCATGCGGCGATCGTATCGCACCGCCGCGCCTCCTTCACGATCTCCAGAGCCCAACGTGCTGACGCACTCAGGATCGCCGTTACTTGCTGTGGCAGGTGAGGCACATCTGGCTGTTGGTGTTATCGATGCGCAGGAGGTAGTCGTTCCCGCCGCGGTTGTGCGGCTCGTGGCAGGTGGCGCAACTGACGACGGATTGCTCGGCGCCCTGCACGACCATGAGGCGCAGGCGGCCCATGCGGTCGCCGCCGAAGGACTGGTTCTCCCAGGTGCTGCGCGGGTTGAGGTAGCTCGGCTCAGGGTTGGGCCAGACGGCGCTGGCGCCGACGGGATGCTGCGCGGTGAGGTCGGTGCCGACCAGCGCATCTCCCGAAATGAACTGGGTGCCGACGCCGTCGCCGAACGCGTCGAGCGCGACGGTGCCGTCGTGGCAGCCCATGCACAGCAGGCTGTAGGAGTCGAGCGCCTCATCGCGCGTGAGATCGCCTTCGTAGGTCGTGTAGACCTGGTTCTGGGCGGGCAGGGCGTGGTTCCAGAGGCGCCCGGCGCTGTAGCCGTTGATCTCGATCGCCGCAGCGTTGTGCGAGGTGTGGCACGGCAGGCAGGACTGCGACTGGGCCCATCCGGCCGAGGTGAAGTCGTGCGCGCTGCCGATAATCTGAGCCGGCGCAGCGGGGGCGAGGGCCAGGCTGAGCAGCAGCGCAACTGGTCTGGCGGGCGTGGGTGCGTTCATGCGAATCTGGTCGGCCAGATCGCCCGGTGGACTTGCGGCAGGTGATCAAAACCGGCGCAGATCAGGGAAAGCGAGTGCGGAGATTCCCGCGGGCGCGCCGGCAGCGGACATCACCGCCAAATCGAGCGGAATGTCGACTTTGCGCTGCAACAACGAGCCTTGGCTGCAACAGGTCCGGGGGCCGGCGACTATACTCGAAGCGAGCCAGAGAGAACGCCGATCTTCTTCCTAACGAAGCGTCGGCGGCTCGCTCGGTTCGATGCCCCAGCCGCCGGCGCGCTCAAGCCCGACCGTATCGTACACGAGGATGGATGAACGAATGACCGACCCGAGCCAGCCGATCACCCCGCGAGCCATTTCGACGATTTCGACCGACCCGGAGCAGGCGATCCGCAAAACGCGCGAAGCGTACGAGCAGTTGCGCAGCGAGATCGCCAAGGTGATCGTCGGGCAGGACGAGGTGATCGAGCAGATGCTCATCACGCTTTTCTGCCACGGGCACGCGATTCTCGAGGGCGTGCCGGGACTGGCCAAGACGCTGCTCATCTCGACGATTGCGCGGACGCTGAACCTGCGCTTCAGTCGCGTGCAGTTCACGCCGGACCTCATGCCCACCGACATCACGGGCACGGAGGTCATTGACGAAGACAAGGCGACGGGGCAGCGGAGCCTGCGCTTCGTGCGCGGCCCGGTGTTCGCCAACGTGATCCTCGCCGACGAGATCAACCGCACGCCGCCCAAGACGCAGGCGGCGCTGCTCGAAGCGATGCAGGAGGGGCAGGTGACGGTGGGCGGCCACGCGCACCCGCTGCCCAAGCCCTTCTTCGTGCTCGCCACGCAGAACCCCATCGAGCAGGAAGGCACCTACCCGCTGCCAGAGGCGCAGCTCGACCGGTTCATGTTCATGATCCGCATCGGGTATCCCAAGCCCGAGCAGGAACTCGAGGTCATCCGGCGCACGACCGCGACGCACGCGGCGTCGATCACCGCCGTGCTCAGCGGCGAGGACGTGGCGACGGTGCAGGACCTGGTCCGGCAGGTGCCTGTGGCGGACAACGTGCTGCGTTACGCGCTCAACCTCGTGCGGGCGACGCGCGTGCGCGACCCCGAGGCGGTGAAGCCCAAGATCGTGACGGACTACCTGTCGTGGGGCGCCGGGCCGCGGGCGAGCCAGTACATCGTGCTCGCGGCCAAGGCCAAGGCGATCCTCGCGGGCGCGACGCACGTCATGCCCGAGCACATCCAGTCGGTGGCCCACCCGGTCCTGCGGCACCGCATCATCACCAACTTCAACGCCGAGGCGGACGGCGTGACGACCGACGACGTCGTGACCAGCCTGCTCGAGACGATCCCGGTGGAGGGCACGGACGCGGCGACAAGCCGCAAGATGGATGCGGTGTTGAAGTGAGGTCGGCGTGATATCAGCGGGCAAAGGGCGGCGGCATTCAGGCGGATCGGGAATGCGCAAGCACGTAGACGTCGCCAACGGTCTTGAGCCACTCGATGTCACCGGCGTTGGCGCGCTGCTGCACCTCGCTGAGGAACCGGACGGTCTCGGGCTCAAAGCACGGTTCGGATGGATCATCCCTCGGGATAACCGCATCGACGATAATGCGGACGACGGAATCGCCGCTTTCGAACCACAAAGTCTGCTTGACGTGCTGGCCTTCGAGTTTCACCGCTCACCTGTCCAGGAAGTGGACCGTTACCAGTTTCGCCGCTTGATCATAGGGGAGCCACGACCAGACGGCCTTGACGGCTGTTCCGTCCGGCAGCGATTGTTCCACCTCGACCGAGGCGTTAGGCTTCGATCGCGGGCGTTCAGCAATCAGGACTCCGTCGGCCAGGCCCGCGACCGCTTGCCATTGCGGAACTCTTCGTTCCCGCAGTCTCTGGGCGGCATGGACCCCGATGACGTAGCGGTCTGCCGAAACAGCCTGCTTGATTCTCTGAAAGAACGAACCCATCGCCACGATCCCGACTTCAAAGATCAGACCCATCTTACTTTGCCACCAACGGCAGGCAATGCTTTGCACGCTCGCAGTTGAAACACCATGCCCGACACACCTCTCCAGACTGACGACTACCTCTCGCCTGCGACACTGGCGCGGCTTGGCGCGTTCGAATTGCGCGCGCGGATGATCATCGAGGGCATTCGCTCGGGCATGCACGAGAGCCCGTACTACGGCTTCTCCGTCGAGTTTGCCCAGCATCGGCAGTACGTGCAGGGCGACGACATTCGCCACCTCGACTGGAAGGTCTTCGGCCGCAGCGACAAGCTGTATCTCAAGCAGTACGAGCAGGAGACCAATCTCGACGTCGTGCTGCTCGTCGATTCATCCGGTTCGATGCGCTTCGGCACGCTCGAGGTCACTGGCGACGACGGCACGAAGCGCACCTGGCGCAAGTTCGACCACGCCACCGCCCTGGGCGCCGCGATGTCGTTCCTGGCGCTGCAGCAGCAGGACCGCGTGGGCATGGTCGTCTTCGCCGACGGCGTGCGCTCGCTGGTCAATCGCAGCAGCGCCCGGGGGCACTGGCGGCAGATCGTCGCGGCGCTCAACACCCACCCGGTGAAGGAGGCGACGAGCATCGGCCGGTGCGTGGACCAGGCCTTGGGCAAGGTGACCAACCGCGTGCTGTTCGTCATCATCAGTGACTTTTTCGATGATCTCGACCAGATCCGCAGCGCCATGGCCCGCGTGCGCCACCGCGGCCACGACCTCGTCCTGCTGCAGGTGCTCGACCGGCAGGAGATGCGGTTCGACTTCCGCACACCCGCGCCCTTTGAAGGCTTGGAACTCGAAGGCAAACTGAATCTTGACCCGCGCTCGCTGCGGCAGGCGTATCTCGAAGTGCTGAGCGAACACTGCCGCGCGCTCGAAAAACTCGCGCGCGGCTTCCACTTCGATTACCAGCGGATCGACACGCACGACTCGCTCGGACCGGTGCTGAGCCACTTTCTCGCCCGGCGCATGGCCCAGGGCCGCAGGGGGCGCGGATGAACTTCGTGCACATGGGACTGGCGATCGCGGGTCTCGCCGCCGTGGCGATTCCCATCATCATTCACCTGCTGTTCCGCCAGCGGCGCCGGCCGATCGAGTGGGGTGCGATGCGCTTCCTGCTCGAGGCGTATCGGCGCAGCCGCCATCGCATGCGCCTCGAGCAGTGGCTGCTGCTGGCGATCCGCTGTCTCGTGCTGGCTTTGCTTGGAATGGCGCTGGCCCGGCCGCTGCTGAGCAACTCGACGTTGCCGCTGGGTCCGGGCAGTCGCGTGGTGTATCTCGTCATCGACAACGGCGTGGCTTCGACGGCCACCGGCGCCGACGGCCGCACCGCGCTGCAGCGGCACGTGCAGCAGGCCAGCCAGATCGTCGGTTCGCTCAAGGCGTCGGATCGCGTGGCGCTCGTTGCTGCAGCGCAGCCCATTGATGCAATCATCGATCCGCCGGCAGTCGATCACGCGGCGGTGCTGGCCAACCTGGATGATCTCAGGGCGTCGCACACGTCCACAGACATCGACGCTGCTTTGTCGCGCGTGCGCGAGTCGATCTCGCTGCGGCAGGACGATCCGAGCCCTGTGTTCGTGTATCTGATCAGCGAATTTCTCGCCGGTTCGGCGGATCTGACGCGACCGCTTTCGGCCCGGTTCATCGATGATGATCGCAGCATCAGGCTGATCGCTTCCGAGCCGTCGGCGCAGGCGCCGCTCAACGTGCAGGTCGAATCGATCGACTCGAAACGGCGCGTGGCGCTGGCCGGGGCGACCGATCTGAGCGGGCAATTCACCATACATCTGCGCCGCGTGGGAGACGTAACGGGCGAAGCCGTGAGCACGGTGCGGCTCAGCGCCGAGCCGCTGCCCAGTCCCGAGCCCATCACGGTGCACTGGGCGCGCGGGCAGAGCGAGGCGGCGGTGGACATGCGCCTAGACGTGCGCGGCGTCGAACCGGGTGAAGTGGTCGTCACGGCGGCGATTGACCGCGACGCACTCAGCGCCGACAACGCGCGCTACAGCGTGCTCGACGTGCGCGATGTGTTGCGCGTGGGTGTGCTCGACCGGCGGGAATTTGGCAGACCAGGCGATCTCGCGTCCTTTCCCAGCGGCGCGTGGTTCCGCCGCGCGCTCGATCCGGGGCAGGGTTCGGCCATCAGCGTCATCGACATCGATCCGGCTTCGATCGACCGCGCCGCGATGCGGCGGCTGCAGGCGGCGGTGCTCACGCGACCGGATCTCGTTACCGAAGAGGGCTGGGGCGTACTGCGCGAGTTCGTCGATGGCGGCGGGCTGCTCTGGCTTGAGCCGGCCGAGCAGGACGAGGTCGCCACGTGGCCTGACCGCGCCGCCGACGCGCTGGGCATCAACTGGCGCTGGGCGCGCGAAGCAATCGAAATCGGGCAGGATGAATCGGGCGTGGCGCTCGCCGATGAGCAGCCGCCGGGCGAACTGCTCAGCCTGCTCGGCGGCGAGTTGCAGTCACTCACTGAACCAGTGCGCGTCACCCGCATTCTGCCCGTCGAGGAAGGCCTCGAAGAAGACTCCGTCGTACTCAAACTCGCCGACGGCGCCCCGTGGATGATGTGGACCACGGCCGGCGGCGATCGGCGCAGCGGATTGATCGTCTATCTCGCCAGCGCCGTGCACCTCGACTGGACCAGCCTGCCCGCCAAGCCGTTCATGGTCGCGCTGGCGCACGAAGTCGTGCGCCAGGGCGTGGGCCGCAGCCGCGAGCAGCGCGAACTCACGCCTGGACAGGTCGTGGCGGGCGCGCTGCCTGCGGGGGCGGCGACGCTCGTGGGGCCGAACTCGTCTCGCTACACCGTGCTCACACGCGACGGCGGCGCCACGCTCGATCGGCCGATTCGCGAAGCCGGTGTGTACGAGGCGCTCGACGATCGTGATGTCTCGTTGGGCCTGCTGGGAGTCAACGTCGAGCCCGACGCCGGCCGCACCGAAGCGCTCGGCGCCGTGCAGGTCAGCGACTGGCTCAGCGCCGCCGGCTCGTGGCAGTGGCTCGATGCGCTCGACAGCGGCGCTGCGCTGGCCGGCGAAACGACCTGGGGCGAGATCAGCCTGGCGCTGCTGGTCGCGGCGCTGGCGCTGGCCCTGCTTGAAACGCTGCTGGCGCGCTGGTTCAGCCATGGCCTGCGCCGCGACCTCGAAGTCGGCGGTCTGGAGACCGATCGGTACTCGCTCAGTTCGACCCTTGCGGCGGAAGGGCGGCCCGCATGAGCGCGCTGTGGAACTGGCTGCTCAACCTCGACCGCCTGCCCGCCGACGCGGAGACGATGCACTTCGGCTGGCAGCGGCCGCTGCCCGGCTGGGGCTGGGCCTTGGCGATCATTGTGCTCGGCCTGCTGGCGGTGTGGAGTTACAGCGGACTCATCGGCAACCGCCGCGGCCGCGGCCTTCTCGCCGTGTCGCGCTTCGGGCTGCTGCTGCTGCTGGTCGCGCTCATTGCCGGACCGGCGATCGTGGTGCCGCGCGACCTGGTTGAGCGCGACTGGGTGGTGTACCTACTGGATCGATCGACGTCGATGACGATTCCTGATCTGCCCGGCCGCACGAGCCGTGACGAACAGCTCCGCCGCGCACTGGCCGAAGCGCAGCCGGTGTTCGAGAGCGTCGCGGTCGAACACGAAACGCTCTGGCTGGGCTTTGACGAAGGCGCCTACGACTTGCCGATGGATGAGGGCGCCGGCCAGCCGCAGTTGAGCAGCGCCGACGGTCGGCGCACGCTGCTGGCAGCGTCGCTCGATCAGGCGCTGCGGCGTCTCTCGGCCCGACCGGTCAATTCAGTCGTGCTGTTCACGGATGGCCGCACACCCCAGCCGCCGACGCGCGCGATCCTGCGCCAGCTCGAAGCGGCCGCGGTGCCGCTTCTGGTCGTGCCGCTGGGCTCGGGTGAGCCGGTGGGCGATCTGGCGGTGGGGCGCGTCGAGGCGCCCAGCCGCGCCTTCGCGCACGACATCGTGCCCGTGGAGATCGCCATCGACCGCGTGGGCTCGATGGACGCCTCGGGCAGCGCGGAAGTGAAACTCGTCGACGCCCTCACCGGCGAGGTGTTCGATCGAGAGCAACTCGAGCCCGGCGACGGGCGCGATCGGCTCACGCTGCTGGCCCGGCCGCGCCTGCCCGGCACTTCGACCTGGCGCGTCGAGATCGACAGCGAAGACATCGATCTCATCATCGACAACAACCAGCGCGAATTCGACATCGAACTCGTCGATCGCCCGCTCAAGGTGCTCTACGTCGAGGCCCGGCCGCGCTGGGAATACCGCTGGATCAAGGACATGATCGTCCGCGAGCAGACGATCGATTCGAGCGTGATGCTGTTGTCAGCCGATCGCGGCTTTGCGCAGGAGGGCAACACGCCGATTACGCGGCTGCCCAATTCGCCCGAGGAGTGGGAACCGTATGACGTAATTGTGCTGGGCGACGTCCACGCGGATTTCTTCTCGATTCCGCAGCAGGAGATGATTCGCGGCCAGGTGGCCGAGCGCGGCGCGGGGCTGCTGTTCATCGCCGGCCCGCGCGCCAATCCTTCGGCCTACGCCGACAGTCCGCTCGCCGCGCTGCTGCCGATCCGCGGCAACCTTAATCTGCCGCTCATCGAGCGGCCGGTGCGGATGACGCCCACCGATCTCGCCCATCGCCTGAGCGTGCTGCAACTCATGCTTGGCGAGCAGAACGCGTGGGACATTCTCAACGATCCGCTTCAACCCTGGGCGGATCTGCAATGGGCGCTGCGGCTCGATCAGAGTTCGCTCAAGCCCGCCGTCGAAGTCCTGGCCGAGACGAGCGAGCCGCTCGATGGGGATCAATCGCTGCCGCTGGTTACGTTCATGCGATTCGGCGCCGGGCAGACGGCGTTCGTGGCGACGGATGAAACCTGGCGCTGGCGCTACGGGCTGGGCGATACGCTGCCCGAGCAGTTCTGGAACCAGTTAATCCGCATGCTCGGCCGCGACCGGCTCACGCTCTCGGGTCAGCCGGCAGTGCTCACGATCAACCCGCGCCGCGCCGAAGTCGGCCAGCCGGTGGTCGTGCAGTTGTGCCTGCTCGACGCCCAACTGGCTCAGCGCGCCGTCTCCGAGATTCCCATCGAACTCGTCGATACCGCCGACGGCTCGGTCATCTCGCTTTCACTCACCGCCGTGGACGAGAGTTCAACGCGCTACGAGGCGGCGTACGTGCCCGATCGCGCCGGCACTCTCGAAGTTCGCATGGTCGATCCGGCGCTGGCGCCCTTCGACTTGGGCCAGCAGTTCGAAGTGACGCGGCCCGATGACGAGATGCGCGACCCCGCCGCGGACCACGACCTGCTCGCCCGCCTCGCCGAAGAAACCGGCGGCCAGGTGCTCGACCCGCAGAACCTCACGGCCCTGAGCAACCTGCCGGACCGCTCGATCATCACTCCGATGGACCTCATCGAGCCGCTCTGGGATACGCCCCTGTGCCTGATCCTCGTGATCGTGCTGCTGACCTTCGAGTGGATCGGTCGCAAACTGATCCGCTTGAATTGAACCCGGCAGCGCCGGCCCAATGTCATGATGCGACCAGGCGCCGGGCCGCAGCGGGCTCGAAAGCGGGCGGATCGTGCGGGCCAGAGCGTCCGGTAGGGAAGTTCCTTGCGGGGAAGCAGCACATTTGCCAACGCAACGCCGCCTTGGGCCGATGTTATAGGAGTGGGAACGGAACGGGGCCGCCCTCCGAGCCGTACCATTGAGCGGGTTGCGGGAGTCGCCATTCATGCACGAAGTGCTCAGGGAAATCGAGTCCATCCGCCGCCGCGCGCGGCTCATGCTGCTGGCCCAGCGGGCGGCGGTGCTGGCGGCGTGGGTCATCGGCATCGCCCTGACGCTGGTCGTGTTCGATTACTTCTTCCGCCTCCCCGGCCCGGCGCGGCTCGGCCTGGATATCGTGGCGGCCATCGCCATTCTCGCCGCCCTGTGGCGCTACATCGCTCCGGCGGTCCGGTTCCGCCCGAGTCTGACTGACATGGCCCTTCGCTTTGAGCGGTCGATTCCGGCGTTGCGCGGCCACCTGGCGTCGGGCGTCGATTTCATCCTCGGCCATGAGGCGGAGCAGTCGCCGCTGGCCGCCCAGGCCGTTTCCGAGGCCCAGCAGCGCGTCGGGCGGGAGAATCTGCGCTCGCTCGTGGCGCCGAAGCGGACGTTGAGCGATCTGAGCGTGTTCGTGCTTGCCGCCGGGCTCGTGGCGGTACTGTGCATCACGATGCCGGGCTCGGCGTCGATCGCCGCCCAGCGCTGGTTCAACCCGCTGGGCGATGCGCGCTGGCTCAAGCGCACCGGCGTCGAGTCCGCCATGGCCGGCGACGTGCATCCTCTGGGCAAGGCGCTGCCGCTGCGGGCCCGCGTCACGCGCGGCCTGAGCGAGGAGATGCGCGTCATGGCGCACTACCGCCTCGTGCGCGAAGGCGAGGCGGGCGCGTGGGAGCAGGTGGTCCTCACGCGCCAGCAGGATGATCTCTTCGAGCGCCTCATCGAGCCCAGTGCCGATTCGATCGAGATTCGATTCTCAACCCAGGATGACGAGACGCCCGTCGAGTCGATTCGCCTCGTGCCGGCGCCGCGCATCGAGCGTGCCGAACTGCTCATCACGCCCCCGGCCTACGCCGCGAGCGTGATCGACCAGGCGACGGTCGATCTCGGTCCGGGCACGGATGAGAGGGCCGCGCTCAGTCCGCCGGCGCTGGCCGGCTCGCAAGCATCGCTGGCGCTGATGTTCAACAAGCCGGTGCCGACGGATGTAAGCAGTGACGCGTGGAAGTCGCTGCTCAACTGGCGCGTGGACGAGTCAGAGGAACGCTACGTCGGCGACGACGCCAAACTGCTCGCAGCCGTGGATGACGAAGGGCGGGCCGCCGAGTGGACCATCACCTGGACGCTTGGCGCCACGACGCGATTGCAGCCGATTCCCGTGGATGAATACGGCCTGACCGGCCCGGATGACGTGTCGTACCGCATCGAAGCGCATCCCGATGCGCCGCCCACGGCGACGATCATCGATCCCGCCACGGATCGTACGTGTCTGCCGCAGGCGTATGTGCCGCTCAAGGCCGAGGCGCGCGACGACGTGCTCGTCGAGACGCTGGCGCTGCACGCGGCGGTGAATGACCAGGAGCCGCGCGACATCATGTCGCAGCGCGGGCAGGGGACGCAGGTCCAACTCGACGAGATGCTCGATTGTTCGATGCTCGAGGTCGAGCCCGGCGACACGGTGACGCTCGTGGCGGCGGCGAGCGATACGTACGCGTTCGAGGGCGCGACGCACGAGGCCGTGCAGTCTTCGCCGCGCAGGCTGCGCATCATCAGCGAGGCGGAGTTTGTCGAGCAGGTCTACCAGAACCTGTCGGCCGTGCGCGACAGCGCGATCCGCATCGAGCAGGAGCAGGGCGACCTGCGCGACCGGCTGGACAACGGCCAGAGCCGCCCGGGCGATCTGCGCGACCAGTCGCGCGTCGGCCAGCAGATCGAGCGACAGCGCGAAGCGCTGAGCCAGATCAGCGACCGCGTGCGCGACAATCGACTGGGCGATCGCGGCATCGAAGAGCTGCTCGCCGAGGCGGCCGAGGTGCTCGAACAGGCGGGCCAGGCGTCCAACGCCGCGTCTGAAGCGCTCGCCGAGGCGCAGCAGAACCCGCCCGAGAACGAACAGCAGGCACGGGAGCAGAGCGAGCAGCGCCGCGCCGCGCAGCAGCGCGTGTCCGATGAACTCGCGGCGCTCATCGAGATGCTCGATCGCGGTCAGGATTCATGGGTCATGCGGCGGCAGGTCGAGCAGTTGCTCAACGACCAGCGGGCGCTCGAGCAGGAGGCGCGGCAGACGACCGACCGCACGCGCGGGCAGGACCCGTCGCAACTCACCGATGAAGAGCGCCGATCGCTCAACGAACTCACCCGCCAGCAGGAAGAACTGGCGCGGCGGGCCCAGGATCTCGTCGATGACCTGCGCAATCGTGCCGATCAGATCCGCGAGAGCGATCCCGATCTGTCGCAATCGATGGATGAGGCGGCGCGGCAGGCGCAGCAGCAGCAACTCGAACAAAAGATGGATGAAGCGGCCCAGCAGTTGCAGCAGAACCAGGGCCAGCGCGCTTCCGAGCAGCAGCAGCAGGCCATGCAGGCGCTGCAGAACATGCTCGATCAGCTCGAGAAGACCGAACGGGCCCGGGCCCAGCGGCTGGCGCGCCAGATCGAGAGCCTGCTCCAGTCGCTCGATGCGCTCATCGCCGCGCAGGAGACGCAACTGGGCGCGCTGCTCGCAGCCGAGGGTCAGTACAGCGGGCTGGACAACGCCATGCTCCAGTTGAGCCGCAACACCTACGCCGTGCTTGATCTGGCGGTGGAGGGCGGGCGAGACCTGGCGGAGATCGCGCGGCTCATCGAAGCGGCGGCAGGTTCGCAAGAATCGGCGATCACGGCGCTGCGCGCGGCCTCCATTGATGCCACCAGCGCCCGCCAGAGCGAAGAAGAAAGCCTCGCCAGGCTCAAAGAGGCGCGAGACCTCGCGGCCGAGATGCAGGAAAAGCTCCAGCAGCAGGAGCAGCAGCGCCGCAAGCAGGAACTCATCCGCGCCTATCTCGATCTGCACGAGCGGCAGGTCGGGCTCAAAGCCGAGACGCAGAACCTCGCGGGCGCTGAACTCGACCGCCGCCAGCGCGTGCAGGCGCGGCAACTGGGCAACGAGCAGGCGCAGATCCGCACCGAGGCGCGCGATCTGTTCGACCAGACGCAGGAACTCGCCGAGTCGTTCGTCTTTGAAGCAAGCCATTCGCAGATCCACGCGCTGGCGGGGCAGGTGGTGGAGGATCTGCGCAACGCCAGGGTGGGCCCCGCGGCGCTGATGCGCGAGCAGGACATCGCCGACCGCCTCCTCGCGCTGGCGACGGCGCTGCAGGATTCGGAGTCGAATCGCGAGTTCGAAGAGCCGGGCGACTCGCAGCAGGGCGGCGGGGGCGGAGGTGGAGGTCAGCAGCAACTCGTGCCGCCCATCGCGCAACTGAAACTGCTGCGCGGCCTGCAGGAGTCGGTCTACCGCTCCACGCGCCTGCTCGACGAATCAGGGGCGTCTCTCGACGACGCGGCCCGCTCGACGCGCCTGGATGAGCTCGGCGCCGCCCAGCAGGAACTTACGGATCTTGCCCAGCGGCTGATTGAAATGATGCAGCAGGGCAGCGGCATGCCCGACTCCGGCGCCCCCGAGCGGCCCGGCGAACCCGAGGAGCCACAGCCATGAGATCGAACGCCAGCATCTTTGCGCGTAGCCTGGCGACGGGGGCGATCGGTGTCGCCGCACTGATGATCGCCGCCGCGCAGGATCCGCAGCCGCCGGCCGAGACGCCCGCGCCGCCGCCGCCTTCAAAGCAGCCGGAGACATCCCCGCCGCCGTCGCTCGATGAATTGCTCGGCCTGAAGAAGGACAAACCGGCCGATGAGCAGGAGCCGTCCGAAATCATCGAAAAGTTGACCGGTGAGGAGCAGCCGGCCGCGGGCGCGGACATTGCGGCCATGTTCCTCGAGGCGGTGGACAGCATGGGCAAGTCGGCGAGCCTGCTGCTCGATGAGCGCAGCGCGGGCCTGGCCACGCAGCGCTACCAGGAGCAGGCGATGCTCAAACTGGACACGCTCATCGCCCAGGCCCAGCAGCAGAGCCAGCAGCAAAGTCAGCCGCAGAACCAGCAGAGCCAGCAGCAGCAGGCGCCCCAGCAGCAGGAAGGCCAGCCGACCAACCCATCGGGTCAGACGAACACGAGCCAGGTTGGCGACCACAACATGGCGCTGCAGCAGCGGAACCTCGACGGCGCCATCGACGAGACGCGCAGCGAGTGGGGCAACCTCCCGCCGCGCGTGCGCGACCTGCTGCGCCAGGGGCGCGGCGACGCCGCGGCGCGGCTGTACCAGCGCCTGACCGAGATCTACTACCAGCGCCTCGCCGAGGAGTCGCAGCCATGAGGCGCGCAGCCCTGAATCGTCTCATGGCTCCCGCGGCGGCATTCGCTTCGGCCGCGCTGCTCGCCGGCGCGGGCGTGCGCGTGGATCAATCGGCTCCGCCCGTCGATGGCGGCGCCGCCAACGCGCCGATCCGGACCGAGCCGGAGATGAACGAACGCCTGTACGAATCGGTGCGCCTCGGCCTGGAGTTCCTGGCCTCGCAGCAGAACTCCGACGGTTCGTTCGGCCCCGACAACCGCTTCAGCAAAAACGTCGGCGTCACCGGGCTGTGCGGCCTGGCGTTCATGTCCGACGGCCATCTGCCCGGCCGCGGCAAGTACGGCCCCCAGGTGCAAAAGGCGCTCGACTACGTCCTGGACAACTGCACCGAGACCGGCCTGATCGTCGGCGGCGAATCGCACGGGCCGATGTACGGCCACGGGTTTGCCACTCTGTTTCTCGGTGAGATCTACGGCATGGGCGCCGTCGAAGATGATGCCCGCCTGCGCGAGTCGCTCGTCAAGGCCGTGCGCCTCATCGTCAACTGCCAGAACCCCGAAGGCGGCTGGCGCTACAACCCACTGCCCGAAGACGCCGACGTCTCGGTGACCATCTGCCAGATCATGGCGCTGCGCTCGGCGCGCAACGCCGGCATCAAGGTGCCCAAGGAGACGATCGACCGCGCCGTGGAGTACGTGCGGCTGTGCCAGAATCCCGATGGCGGTTTCCGGTACATGTCCGTGCCGGGCGCTTCGGCCTGGCCGCGCTCGGCTGCGGGCATCGCGAGCCTGAATTACGCGGGCATCTACGAAGACGAGGCGCTCGAAAAAGCGCTGCAGTACCTGCACGACAACGCGCCGCCCGGCCGCGCGCGCCAGCAGGCGCACTACTTCTACGGCATCTACTACACGGCGCAGGCGATGTACCTCGCCGGCGGAGAGCACTGGGCGAGGTGGTGGCCTGAAGCGCGCGATGAAGTCATCGCGCGACAGGACCCCGCCAGCGGCTCGTGGAGCGATCCCAACGCCGGTGGTCCCTACGCCACTGCCATGGCGCTCATCGTTCTGCAGATGCCCAAGCGCTATCTGCCGATCTTCCAGAAGTGAACAGCGCGGACACACGGTCAGCCATGAAGCAACCAGGCCACACAACGAGCGGCGGGATCAGGCGGCGCGCGGCGCGGCTCGCATTCGCTGCTGCGGCCGCATGCTCGCTGCCCAGCTCGGCGGCGCAGGCCCAGTCGGGTGCGCCATTCCTGCTCATCGACCGCGATCTGCGGGCGGATGTCGTTGACCTCGTCGGCATCGAGGACGGTTGGGTGGAGTGCCTGCGCGCCGGGCTCATCGACCGCCGGCCCACGAGCGATCTGCTCGTGCTGATGAAGACTGATGCAGCCGATCCGGGGCGTTTTGCCGCGGAGGATCGCGTCCTCGAGCTGGCCGACGGGCAGCGATGGGTCGGCGCGCCGGCGCCTGAGTCGCTGCCGGACCATCTTGACTGGAAGATCGATCGCGTCGGCGTGCTGTCGGCGCCGCTGGACAACGTGCTGCGGGCCCGCTTGCAGGCCGAGGCGCCGCTGCCCAGACTTGAACCCAACGCCGCGGAAGATCGCCTCGTGCTCGCCAACGGCGACGTTCTCTCGGGTCTTCTGGTCGCGATCGATGAGCAGGTCGAGTTCGAAGTAACGGGATCGAGCGAGGTGACGCGCCTGCCTCTGGCTCAGGTCGCGTCGCTGGCGCTGGTGAATCCGGCGGAGCGCGCCAGTGGCACGATGATCTGGCTGGCGGATGGGAGCGTACTGAGCATCACGCAGTGCCGCTGGTCGCCGGCGTCGTTTCAGTTTACGACGGCCGTCGAGTCGCGCCAGTGCAGCGTGGAGCCGGACATGCTGCGCGGCGTCAACTTTGCGGCCCAGCGCGTCATGCCGCTGGCCGACCTGCGTCCGGCCGTCAGCCATGACTCGGCGTGGCTCAGTGTGGTCGAAGCGCCCAGGGTGGTCGATCCGGGCCGGGCGGTGGGGCTGTCGGACGTGCAGATGCGCGGCCCAGTCGTGGCGGAATATGAACTGCCGCCGGGCGCGGCGCGATTCGTGACGACTGCGATCGTGCCGCGCTTTGCGTCCGACTGGGCCGATCTGGAACTCGTGGTCCTCGTGGACGGCCGGGTCGAGTTCGAGGCGGAGATGGACGGGGCCGGCCGCTCGCGGCGCGAGATCGACGTAGCGCTGAGCGGCGCTTCGACGCTGACCATCCGCATAGACGAGGGCCGGCGCGGCCCGATCCAGGATGTCATCCTCCTCCAGCGCCCCATGCTGCTCTTCAACTGACAAAAAAGGTACCTGGTACCGTTTGTTAATATGGGTAAGCGGCGGCTTCCCTGCCCGGTTGTCCGCGCGGCAGCGCGGCTGCGGCCGGCCGGCAACATCCGGCGCCTTCGCGATCGTCACAGCTCAGACGACGTCCGCTTCGAGCGGCTGGTCACCCGCTTTCGCAGCGCCGCGGCGGGTCTTATCGGCGCGGGCGATTGCCTCGCCTGCGGCGCGCTGCTTGCTCCCTCTCTGCCGGAGAATTCGCCGAGCAGGGGAGCGGCCATGGACCAGGTCCGATTCGAGCAGAACTTCCGCCGCATTGTCATGCGCCTCAACGCCCTCGCGCACGACGCCCGCCCCGCCGCGCGGGCGCACCAGCAACCGCTGCCCGCCGAAGCGCGGCCGGATCAGCCCGCGCCAAAGCGCCGCCGCCGAGACCGCTGAACCCAATTGCGATTCAGAAGCCCGGGCTCGTCTGCTGATCAAGATCCGATTGCCGATCGACATCGCTGCGGCCCATCTGCTGGTCGAGTTCGCGCTTGAGCAGGCGCAGCCGCAGCAGCGATCGCACGCGCGTGAGCAGTTCCACCTTGTTGAAAGGCTTGGAGAGGAAATCGTCGGTGCCGGCCTCGGCGCCGCGCTCGACGTCGCCCACTTCGTTGAGCGCCGTGACCATGAGGATCGGAATGTCGCGCGTGGCCGGGTCGGATTTGAGCCGCTGGCAGACTTCAAAGCCGGACATGCGCGGCATCATCACGTCGAGCAGGATGAGATCGGGCTGCTCCCGCTGCACCGCGGCGAGGGCCTCGATGCCGTCGGCGGCGCTGCTCACGCGGCACTTGAGCGACGCGAGATAGGCCTCGAGCAGTTCGACGTTCTGCGGATTGTCATCGACGATGAGCAGGCGGCAGCCCGCGCACTGGCGATCGCTCAACGTGTCGGTAGGTTTCGCCGCCTCGGCTGCCATGCTCAACTCCATTCCGGAAGCGGTCATGCCGCCGCCTGATCTTAAGGCCGGGCCGGGGCCGTGTCGATGCCTCGGGCGTCGGGTTTGGCCCAACTCTCGGGCCAGGCGCACGGGCACGCGCGTTGGTGGAGGAAGATTCGTCCGTCGGAGCATACCGCACACATCGCCCAGAGCGGCGAGGTGTGGCGCCCGCTCGCGCGCCGTTCACGGATCGACGGCGCGCATCAATGCGCCGATGATCGAATCCGCCAACAGCAGGGACTCTTCGCTGATTGACCAGCGCCCGGAGCGCTCGATGATCGCTCCTGACTGCAGTTGCAGCTCAACGGCCCGGCGGAGGTGATCCGTCCTTCCGAGCCGATCGGCATGCTGCAGCATTTCGCCAGCGCCGACGCCTTCGGCCAGGCGCAGGCTCATCATGAGGCGCTCGGCCAGTCGCGTCGCTTCCTGCGGCTGGGCGCACTCGCTCAGCGGCGCCAGGCCCGTCGAGGCGAGGTAGCGGCCCAGGTGAGGTGCGTTCTTCCAGCGCCAGCCGGCGACGTGGCCCGAGGCGCTGGGCCCGGCGGTGAGCCAGTCTTCGTTGCGCCAGTAGGCGAGGTTGTGGCGGCACTCGAATCCGCCGCCGGCGAAGTTGCTGATCTCATAGGCCTGATAACCAGCGGCGCTGAGGCGCTGCCGCGTCGCGAGAAACATCTCCGCTTCGAGGTCTTCATCGATCCGCTCCACCTGTCCCGCCGCGAGCCGGGCCGCGAGCGGGGTGTTGGGCTCGTAGGTGAGCGCGTAGCAACTGATGTGTGCCGGCGCCAGGTCGAGCGCGGCATCGAGGTCGGTGAGCCAGTCTTCCAGGCTCTGGCCGGGGATGGCGAAGATGAGATCGAGGCTGAGGTTGGTCAGCCCGGCGGCCCGTGCGAGGTCGAAAGTCCGGCCGACGTTGGCCGGATCGTGCCACCGCTCGAGCGCAGTGAGATGCCGCGGCTGGAACGACTGGGCTCCGATACTCAGCCGATTCACCCCGCCGGCGGCAAGGATTTCGAGCAATTCCGGCGTGACGGTTTCCGGATTGGCTTCGACGGTGAATTCGGTCTGGCGGTCGGGGAGGGCGAAGGCAGCGAGGGTATCCAAAAGCCGCTCCCAGAGAGCCGGTTCGAGCAGGGTCGGCGTCCCGCCGCCGACGAAAATCGTGTCCATGGGATGCGACACGAGGGTCTGGAGGCTCAATAATTCACCTGAGAGGCGGCGGACGAACTCCTCCTGCCGATCGCGCGTGTCCACGATACTGTAGAAGTCGCAGTAGTGGCACTTGTGGAAGCAGAACGGGGTGTGTACGTAGAGTGAACGGGGCCGGGCCGGTGGGATGAGCCCGGTCAGAAGTGGAACCAGCTCGGCACTTTGCCCGTAGATTTCTTGCCGTTCGGCGCCGAGTATGGTAGGGTGGAGTGTCCGGCTCAAGTGGATTCCCTGCGCTCACTCGATTGCGGTTGACCGCCGCGTTTGCGATCTTCTTCGACAGAGGCTAGCCATGCGTGCTTCACTCGTCATGTTCACACCCGACGGTCATCGGCGGGACTTCGAGATCAAGACCGGCCGGCGCTACGTCATCGGCCGAAAAGACACCTGCGATCTGCGCATCCCGCTTACGAGCGTCTCGCGCGAGCACGCGGCCGTTTACTACGACGATGAAGATGAGGAGTTCGTGGTCGAAGACCTTGGCTCGAGCAATGGCACGTTTGTCAACGCTGAGCAGGTTACGACGATGGGCCTGTGCCCCGGCGACGTGATTCTCATCGGCCCCGTGCCGCTGCAGGTGGTAATCAACGGCCAGCCCGAGAAGCTCAAGCCGCTGGCAATCCTCAAGCCCGAAGAGGAGGACGCCTCGGCGGAGTCGCCCAAGACCGGGCCAGTGAACGCGCCGCGCCAGCCCAAGCCGGCCGCGAAGTCTGCGAAGTCTGCGGAGGCTGATTCGATCGATTTGAACGAAGAGACACCCGGCGCGCCCTCCGACATCGACATGCCCGATGAGAGCGACAGCTTCTTTGCGCTGGACATCGAAGAGGACGAGAAGTAGCGCGGCCGGTCAGAATGTGAACCAACGAGCCCGCGCTGAACGCGCGGGCTTTTTTGTGGCTGGCGGGCGGCCCTGCGGATCTCAGGCGGCGGCGTCCTGCGAGTTCTTGGTGGGGTCAGCCGGAGCGGGCGTGGCGTGCGCGGTGGTCTGGGGAACGCGGACGTTCTTGCCGCAGCCGCTGCACTTGACGACCTTGCCGCGCGCCGTGATGGGCACGGCGAGGATGCGTCGGCAGGCGAGATTCGGGCACATGATGCGAATGAGATGATCGGCCACGGCATTCTCCAGTTCATCGCGCCGCACGCGCCGGCAGAGCCATCATCGGCCGTTTTGCCCGATCAATTCAGCCGCCGGCGGCGCAGAAGCGTCGCTCTCGCTTGACCGGGCCTGCGGCCCGGCCTTACCTTCGACCGGATTTCGCACCGGGCCAAAGCCGGCAGGCGGCCAGTGACCCAGATGGGGCAGTCAGTTGTCAGAAACAAGGCATACCGCGGTCGTCGGCCTTCAGTGGGGCGACGAGGGCAAGGGCAAGATCGTTGACATCCTCGCCCGCGACCACGATCTCACCGTCCGATATAACGGCGGGGCGAACGCCGGCCACACCGTCGTCGTCGGCGCCGAGCGCTACGCGCTGCACCTGATCCCGTCGGGCATTATCTACCCCGGCAAGATCTGCGTCGTGGGCAATGGCGTGGTCGTCGATCCGCACCAGGTCGTCAAGGAGCGCGATGCGCTCATCAGCCGGGGCATTGAAGTTTCGCCCGAGCGTTTGCGCATCTCCGACCGTGCCCACGTCGTCATGCCCTGGCACAAGACGCTCGACGCGGCCCTCGAGAATCTGCTCTCGGCCAGCGACAGCAACGGCGGCAAGGTGGACCAGTCGATCGGCACGACGCGGCGCGGCATCGGCCCGGCCTACGCCGATAAGATCACCCGCGCCACGGCGATCCGCATGGGCGATCTGCTCGACCGCGAGCATCTCAGCGAGCGGATCGAGATCGTCACGCACGTGAAGAACGCGCAGCTGCTCGCGTTCGATCCCGATCACCAGCCCTTCGACGTGGCGGCGCTGATCGAGGAATATGCGGCGCTGGGCCGCGAACTCGGGCCCCACATCTGCGACACGACCTACCTGCTGCACGACGCGATGAGCGCCGGCAAGCGTTTGCTCTTCGAAGGGGCCAACGCGTGCCTGCTGGATGTCGATCACGGCACATTCCCGTATGTGACCAGCAGCAACTGCTCGGCGCTGGGCATTCCCGCGGGAACCGGCGTGCCGGGGCGGCACATCCGCGACGTCATCGGCATCATGAAGGCCTACAGCACGCGCGTCGGCGCCGGGCCGTTCCCGACCGAACTGAATAACGAAATCGGCAATCGCATCCGCGAGCGCGGGCGCGAATACGGCACGACGACCGGCCGGCCGCGCCGCTGCGGGTGGCTCGATCTCGTCGCCGTGAAGTACTCGGCGATGCTGTGCGGCACGACGCGGCTGGCGGTCATGCTTTTTGACGTGCTCGCCGGATTCGACGAACTAAAGATCTGCACCGCGTATCGCCTCGCGGATGGCTCGACGACGGACCGGTTCCTGCCCGATGCGCATCGTCTGGCGGCGGCGCAGCCGGTGTATGAAACGGTTCGCGGATTCGGCGAGGACATTTCGGGAGTGCGCCGGCTTGAAGACCTGCCGCGCCACGCGCGCGAGTATCTGCAGCGCATTGAGCAGTTCGTCGGCGTGCCGGTGGGCATCGTCAGCGTCGGCCCCGAACGCGGCCAGACGCTGATGTGCGGAGAATGAATCGACCGGGAGGAGCCCTCGGTGGCAGCCGCCTGTTGTTTACGGGTACAACCTCCGGCTCACCCAGCGGCCGTCGTCTTTGACGTACAGCACCCGCTCGTGGATGCGGCTCTCTCGGCCGGCCCAGAATTCGATCGACTGCGGCGTCAATACGTAGCCGCCCCAGTGCGGCGGGCGCGGCACCGGCCCGCCGGCGAAGCGCGATGACGCCTCGAACACGCGCTCCAGCAGCGTCTCCCAGTCGGGCAGATCGGCGCTCTGGTCGCTCGCCCAAGCGCCCAGCTGGCTCTCGCGGCTGCGCGTGGCAAAGTAGCGGTTCGACACCTCTTCCGACGCCTTCTCCACGGCGCCGTCCACGCGCACGACGCGCTCGAGGTGGTCCCAGTGCATGGCCGCCGAGACATTCGGGCACGCCTCGATGTCGCGCGCCTTGCGGCTGTGGTAATTGGTGAAGAAGGTGATCCGGCCGGTCATGGCGTCGTAGTACTTCTGCAACACCGGCCGCACGCCCGGCCGCCCATGCCCATCGACCGTGGCGAGGTAGATCACGTTCCAGTTCGGCTGGGCGGACTGCTCGCGGGCGTGCTCAAGCCACTGCCCGAGCAGCGCGCACGGATCGGCCGGAATGATTTCAAACGCGAGATCGGGTTCGTCGATCATGAACAACGCTAGGCCGGGCTGGGGCGCGTCTCATGGGCCACCCGCGAAGACGCAGTCCCAGTCGCAGGCATCTGGCTATCCTTCGCTCGACCGGGGGGTGACCGATCAATCTGAAGGAGAGGCCGCTGCCCCCCGCCGGACCGACCATTTCGCTCGAAGCGATCGAAACGCCGCTGGATGCGGAGGAAATCCGCACTCGCCTGCTCGGCGCCAATCGCCGCGGCCGGCTGCCCGAGATTCACTGGGAGTCGGACTCTCGCTTTCGCATCGCGCTGCCCACGCGCCCGGTCACGACCGACCTGCTCGGCGAGATCAGGGTGGAATCCGGGGGTGGGCCGGGCCGCATCGCCTTCGGACTTGAAGTGCACCTGCGGGCGGTGTGGTGGATGGTGGCGGCGAACCTGGCGTGCGCGGTGATCGGTCCGTGGAGTACGGAACTGTTCATCGAGATCTACTCGTGGTGGTGGCAGCCGCCGCTGTGCATTCTGGCGGCGATCTGGGTGGGCTGGAAGTGGCCCGCGCAGGCGCTGGCCGACGCGCGGGCCGTCGCGCCGCGGTGGATCGGCGAGATTCAGTCGCGCGTCGGGATCGATGCGGCCTCAACCGTCGCCGCGACCTGACCGATAACGGCACCATGACGCGCTATGACCTTGTCTGCATCGGATGCGGCCCCGCCGGCGAGAAGGCGGCCACGCAGGCGGCGTACTTTAAGCGCCGCGTGGCGGTGGTGGAGTTTGAGCCGCGCCCGGGCGGCGCGATGATCAACACCGGCACCATCCCATCCAAGACGCTGCGCGAAACGGCGCTGCTGCTTTCGGCCTTTCGACGCCGCACCGTTCCGGGCATCCGCCTCCAGGTCGATCGCGATGTCTCCATCTTCTCGTTCATGGCGCGCACGCTCGCGGTGCAGCAGGTCGAGCACGACCGCGTCGAGTCCGCCATCGACCGGCACACGATCGACGTGCACAGCGGCCGTGGGTGCATCGTCGATCCGCACACGGTGCGCGTCACGCAGGCCGACGGATCGACCGTCGAACTGAAGACCGAGCACATTCTCATCGCCACGGGCAGCCGGCCGACGGATCTCAAGGCGATGGGCTACGACCATCCGCGCATCGTCGATTCCGATCAGCTGCTCCAATTGCCGTGCCTGCCCGAGTCGCTCACGATCATCGGCGGGGGCGTCATCGGATGTGAATACGCGTGCGTGTTCGGCGAGATGGGCGTGAAGGTAACGCTCGTCGAGCCGCGCGACGTCGTGCTCGGCTTCCTCGATGAAGAGATTCGAGGCGCGCTGCTGCGCTCGATGGAAGACTCGAACATCACGATCGAAACGGGGCGGGGGGTGGATCGGATCATTTCACCGGCCGGCGATGAAGAGGTGTGCGTCGTGCTCAACGACGGCGCCGAGATCCGCTCATCGCACGTGCTCTACGCGGCCGGCCGCTGCGGCAACACGGAAGGCATCGGACTTGAGAACATCGGAATTGCCCCCAACAACCGCGGTTACCTCACCGTGGACGATTCGTACCAGACGACGTGCGCCGGCGTGTATGCCGCAGGAGATGTCATCGGTTTTCCGGCGCTGGCGTCCACGTCGATGGAGCAGGGGCGCGTGGCCGCGTGTCGCATGTTCGGGCTTGATTACAAGAAGGCGGTCTCGGATATCTTTCCCATCGGGCTGTACACCATTCCGCCCATCGGGACCGTTGGGCTGACCGAGCAGCAGGCGCGCGAGGCGCGCTACGACGTGATGGTCGGCAAGGCGGCGCTGGCGCTGACGGCGCGCGGCCGCATTCTCGAGGCCGACAACGCGCCCAACGTGGGCTTTGTCAAGCTCGTCTTCGAATATCCGAGCCGGCGGCTGCTGGGCGCGCAGGTCATCGGCGATGAAGCAACTGAACTCATTCACATCGCGCAGATGGTGCTCGGCTCGGTCGAGAGCGATCGAACGATCGATCGCTTCGTGCACAACGTGTTCAACTACCCGACGCTCAGCGAGACGTTCCGCCTCGCGGCGGTCAATGGCCTGCAGCACATCGCCATGCGCGAAGGCCGCGACGACCAGATCGCCGCCCGGGCGAAGGTGGCGTGATGATTACATCGCCCCGAAGGGGCGCCAGCGCCTAGCCACGGGTGGAGCGCAGCCGCAGCGCGGTGAAGCGCAACCCGTGGACAAGTCTCCGAGAACACTTTCGCCCCGGCAGGGGCGACAGAGTCGCACGGGCGCGCAACAGTCTTGCAACACCGAACTGATCCGATTCCTCGAAGCGCACGGCGTGGAGTACGACGCCCGCTACGTGATTGAGCACGATTCGATCCTCTGCCGCCTCTGCCGGGGCTTGGGACCCTCGCGATCACTTTCCACGGGTTCAGCCGCGTCCAGAGCCACGCGGCTGCACCCGTGGCTACGTCATTGCGCCCCATTCGGGGCGAGAGCTGACGCGTACGAGCGACGTTTGCGCCGGTGAGTGCCTCATGCGCAATCCTAGAATCGGATCGTCAGCCGATGATGACGCCATGAAACGATCCCACCTCATCCTCCTGCTCATCAACCTGGTGCTGATCATCGGCTTTGGTGTGCTGTTCATCGGTCGCCGCAACTACGAGTTCATCATTTACGTCGCGGTGATCATCGGTTTGCTCGGCGTGGTGTGGGCCACGGTGCGCTACGTCGATTACACGCTCGATGCGCTCATCGGCCTGACGGTCTGGTCAGCCATGCACCTGGCCGGGGGCGGCGTGCCGATCGGCGACGGGCGTCTCTACGACATCATGGTCGTGCGCCTCACCGACGCATATCCAATCATCCGCTACGACCAGGTGGTGCACATCTGGGGCTTTGGCGCCTGCACGCTCGTGGCCCACTGCCTGCTCCGCCGCGCATTGCACGAGCCGGGCAAGCATTGGATCGCCGTCGGGTTTGTGCTCATCATGGCCGGCCTGGGCATGGGCGCGCTCAATGAGATCGTCGAGTTCATCGCGCAGGAGATCGTGCCGGATTCGGGCGTGGGCGGCTACGAGAATACGGCGCTGGATCTGTGTGCGGATCTGATCGGCGCGGTGCTGGGCGTGGTGTACATCCGTTGGCGGGAGTGGCGCGCGTGAGTCGGGACCGCCGCTCTGGGCGCGGCCCGGCGATTGCGCTGATCGCTTTATCCCTCTTCGCCACTCACTCCCACGGCTGGCCGCGGCGCGGGTTTGGCAGGCGCTCGCCGAGGCTTACGATGAATTCGCGATCGTCGGCGGAGAGTCCCTTGGGTGTCTGCACCGCGATGACCGCGTAGAAGTCGCCGCTGCGTCCATCGCTCATCTTTACCCCCCGGCCGGTGATGCGCAACTTCTGACCCGTGTTGGCGCCCGGCGGCACCTTGAGCGACACGGGGCCCTGTGGCGTGGGGACCTGCACCGTCGCACCCTCCACGCCTTCGGCAATCGTAATGGGCAGGTCGAGATAGATGTCGTTGCCCTCGCGGCGGTAGTACGGGTGTTTGCCGACGCGAATGGTCAGGATGAGATCGCCGCTTTCGCCGCCCATGGGCGAAGGCTGGCCCTTGCCGCGCAGGCGGAGTTTGGCGCCGTCGGCGATGCCAGGCGGGATGGTGACTTCGATGGTCTCGGTCTGGTCGCCGCGCGAGAGGCGCAGCGGCTCTTTGCCGCCTCTGATGGCGGTGTCGAAGGTGATGTCGATGGTGTGGCTGATGTCCTGGCCGCGCGCGGCAGGTGCAGCGCCGCGTCCGCGCCGCCCGCCGGCGGCCCCGCCGCGCCGGGCCCGGCCGAAGAGTTCCTCAAAGATGCTGCCGACGTCCCCGCCGCCGCCGAAGTCCACGTCCTCGACGTTGAAGCCGCCCGGCTGGCCCGATGACGACCAGGTGTAGGTGCGTCCGCCGCCGGGTGCGCCGCCGCCAAAGCCGGCCGGTCCGCGCGTGTGGCCGAAGCGGTCGTAGTTCTTGCGTTTTTCGGGGTCGGAGAGGTTGTCGTAGGCTTCCTGGATCTCGGCGAACTTCGTCGCCGCGTCGGGGGCCTTGTTGCGATCGGGGTGCCACTGCCGCACGAGGCGGCGATGGGCCTTTTTGATCTCATCGGCCGACGCATCGCGGGACACGCCGAGGACGTCGTAGTAGTCGCGCTGGCTCATGGTGGAGAGGGCAATGATAGGTGGCCCCCACCGGCCAACAGCCCGCTTCGCCGTCCCGCACCCGCCCAGCGTACCGCGCCGCGGCAGTCAGCGAAAAAAGGTACCAGGTACCTTTTGTTAAGATGGGTAATTTTGCGCGGACTGCTACTGCTCGGCGGCGAGGAGGAGGCCTGTGGCCGCCCAGGCACTCAGAGCCGCGCCCAGCGCGGACATCGGGTCGGCCACCCGCCGCAGATCCAGCGCCACCGGCGCCTCGAACGACCGCGAGACGAGCGCGACCTGGTAGGCGAGCACATCCAGCCGGCCGGCGCCGGGAGTCGTGCGCGATTCATCGCGGTAGTCGCTGAAGCGCGCGGCGACGAGATTCGCGGCCCGGGACGTGAGCGCAACTGGATCCAGTCCGGCCGCGAGCAGCGCCGCCGGGTCGATCCCTGAGCCGAGCAGCGCGTTCGGCTGCGGCGCGTGGTCGGCGATGATCACGCCGCACGTCTCGCCCCGGCTGCGCCAGGCGCTGACGATCTCCTCGCCCACGCCGTCGGGCAGGCGGATCGAAAGCGGCACGCGGCCAAGGTCGGCAGCGAGTTCGATCGCTTCGAGGACGGCAGCGGCCGCGCGGTCCGCGTGCTCGGGGAGCGTGTAGTGCTCGACCGGGACCCACAGGTCGATTCCCGCGACGGTCAGTTCGATGCGCCGCAGGCGCGCCAGCAGATCTCGCCGCGCCGAGCGGTCGAGGTCGCGCGGCCGCATGCCCGGCAGGGCCGCGGAGAGTTGCACGTGGCGAAAGCCCGACTGCGCGATGTGCTGCAGCGCCGCGCGCGGATCGCCGTCGCGCGCGAGCGGCGCCAGCGTCGGAGCGGGCGCAAGCCGGGTGAATGCATGCATGCCGCGATGGTAGGGTGCCCGGCGGACGAGATGGCGCGCGGGCCGTCCCCAGCGCCCCTGGAGCCGGCCTGCCCCTACGATTGCGGTGAAACGTTGAGCATGAGCGAAGTTGCGGTTGACATCCTCTTCACGCCCGGTCCGGTGCAGTACGTGCCGCCGCCGATGATTTCCCCCGGCGGAGGCGAATGCGCCTTTCTCGGCCGGAGCCGCGCGGAGGTGCACGAGAAGCATGGGTCGCTACAACTGCTGCGCTACACCGCGTACGAGAGCATGGCCGGGCGCATCCTCGAGGCGCTGGCGCGGGATGCGGTCAGTCAGCACGGCGCGCTGTTCGTGCGGATCCATCACAGCGTAGGTGATGTGCCCATCGGCGAGGCGAGCGTGCTCGTGCAGGTCGTGACGGGGCACCGGGCCGAGGCATTCGCCGCCTGCCGCATGCTCATCGACCGGCTCAAGGCCGAGGCTCCGATCTGGAAGAGCGAGGTGTGGGCCGACGGCACCACGTGGTCGCGCGGGCAGAACGTGCCGCCCGAGGTCTACGCGGAGGAGGAGTACGCGTGGGAGGAGGGGCCATGACGCGCACGGGGTGGTTCGCGCTGGCCAACGGCATCTACTGGCTGCTGCTGGGCCTGTGGATCGGCTCGCTCGTGCTGTCGGGCGCGGCGGCGGGGCTCGTCTTTTCGCTCATGAAGGACATCGCGCCGGTCGTGCCCGAGTTTGAGCAGTACACCGGTCTGCACTCGACGCTCGTGGCCGGGCGCGTCATGTCCAGCGTGTTCTTCGTGCAGGATGTGATCGAACTGCTCGCGATGACGGGCGTCATCCTCATTCTCATCGGTCACTTCGTGGCGTTCAAACTGTCGATGCGCGCCAAGGCCAATGTGCTGCGCCTGCTCGTGGCGGCGCTGCTGCTGCTGCTCGTGTCGTACAAAACATTTGTGCTCGCGCCGCGGATGTATCACAACCTCGGCGTGTACTGGACGGCGGCGCAGGCGGGCGAGATCGACAAGGCGGAGACGGCCAAGGCCGCGTTCGATGCCGATCATCCGACGGCGAGGACGGTCATGATCATTACCTTCGGCCTGCTCGTCGTTTTCTACTTTGCGTCCGCGGCGGCGCTGGCGGCTCCGGTCGCTGAATCGCCCGCCACGCCGGGCGCAAGACGAAGCGGTCAACTGGAAGAACCCGAACTGCTCAAGCGGGTGAATTCCTGAATGAGCCCGGCCGCCAAATCGTCGGGCCGGAAGCGGCGCAAGAGCGATGCGCCGCCGCGCAAGACCGGAGCGCAGAAGAAGCGGGCCGGCGCGATCCTCGCCTCGCTCGAAGCGCGCTACCCCGATGCGCACTGCGAACTCGACTACCGCAATCCGCTGCAGCTGCTCATCGCCACGATCCTCAGCGCCCAGGCGACGGACGTGGGCGTGAACAAGGCCACGCCGAAACTGTTTGCAAAGTTCAAGACGGCCCAGGACTTCGCCCGCGCTACGCCGCAGGAGATCGAGCCGTACATCGCGTCGATCGGCCTGTTTCGCAGCAAGGCCAAGGCGGTGCACAGCGCCTGCACCACGATCGTCGAGCAGTTCGGCGGCCAGGTGCCGCGCACGATGGATGAACTGCTCACGCTGCGCGGCGTGGCGCGCAAGACGGCCAACGTCGTGCTCGGCAACGCGTTTGACATCAACGAAGGCGTGGTCGTGGACACGCACGTGGCGCGTGTAGCGCACCGCTTCGGGCTGACCAGGCAGACCGAGCCGCGCAAGATCGAGCGCGATCTCATGGTGCTGTTTCCGCGCGAAAAGTGGTGCCTGCTTTCGCACCTGCTCATCTTCCACGGCCGCCGCGTGTGCAAGGCGCGCGGCGCAATGTGCAGCGAGGATTCGATCTGCCGGCAGTTCTGCTCGAACGGCCGGAAGCGGGGCTGAATCTCGGGCGCGGCTAGTCGTCCGTCAGGTTGTCGAGCAGGCGCTCGAAGATGATGATGTTCTGAGCCGTGTCCGGATCCCAGCGGATGCCCACGATGGAGTAGTTCTCGGAGATGCCAAAGTGCAGCATCGGGCGGTGGGTGTTGTTGCACTCAAAGCGCAGCGAGGTGTAGCCCTCTTTCTTGGCCCAGTGCTGGGCTTTGTGCATGAGCCGGCCGGCGATTCCCATGCGGCGGAAGTCGGAGGCCACGCCAACCATCCAGCCGAAGTGAACGGACGGCTTGAGTTCGAAGCCGATGTAAAAGCCGACGGCGTCGTTCTTGACCGACGCGACCAGGCAGAGGACCTTGTAGCGGCCGCGGAAGCGCCGTTCGAAGGATTCGGGCGCGCGCTCGGGCCTGAACATGCTGTTGTGCAGGTGAGAGATCAGCGCAGTGTCTTTCGGATCAATGAGATCGACGCGCAGGTCGTTCATCGCGTCCTCCTGTCCGGCCGGCTCAGTGGCGGCGCCCGGTGAACCATCATCGTCTGAATCGGCCCGGTCAAGAAGGAACTGTGCCAATCCGCCGCATCTGGTGCACGATGGTCTTGACCACCAGGTCGGTCTCAAGGTTGACCCGCTGATCCGGTTTCGCCTCGCCGAGCGTTGTCAGTTCGAGTGTAGTGGGGATGAGGGCGACGACAAACCCATCGGAGAGCACCTCGGCGAGGGTGAGGGAAATGCCGTCCACCGTGATCGATCCCTTGGGAACGATGAAATCCATCAGCTCCGGCGGCGCCTCGATGCGCACGCGCACGTCTTCGGGCGATGTCTGAATACTGCGGATGACGCCCACACCATCCACGTGTCCCTGCACGAGGTGGCCGCTGAGCAGGGTGGCGGGCGTCACGGCCGGTTCGAGGTTGACCGCGGCCCCGGCGCACAAATCGCCAAGGGTCGTGACATTGAGCGTCTGGGTGATGACGTCGAATCGCAGCGGCTCGGGCTCGACCACGGTCAGGCAGCAGCCGTTGACGGCAATGCTTTCGCCAGGCTGGACCGACCGGCCCCAGCCCCGCGCATCAATGAGCAGCGAGCGGCCGGCCGGGGTGGACCGGGATTCGAGCACGCGCCCTCTGTGCTGTATGATGCCTGTGAACATGGCTGAACCTTACGCCGCGCAGCGGGCGGGCAGCAAGGGCCCAGGGCCCGCCGCCGCTTGACGCAGGGACGATTCGCCTCAATACTGGCTGTCTCGGCAGCGCAGCTTCCTCCCCCGGAGGTGGTGCGCGCCGTCACAGCCTGCCTCGGAAGGAAAGCCACATGAATCGACGGAGCCCCGGGTGTATTGACTGGATTCGCCGGTTGTCGGCCGTGCTGCCGCTGGCGATGCTCATGCTCGCGGCTGTCGGGTGCGATTCCGGCGGCAAGGGCCCGATCGAGACGACGTATCTCGTCACCCTCGAGCAGAGCGACCAGATCGACTACAACATTGCCTGGGAGTCGGCGATCGCCCTCAGCGGGCAGGGGCGGGCGTTGGAGATCTATCCCTTTGGTGATTACGTCCTCGCCTCCGAAACCGGACGCAACATCCTTACCGCGCTGACGGCGCGCGACGGGCGCTCGGCGTGGGAGTACCAGGTCGGCTCGAGCTTGGAGCACCTGCGCGGGGTGAACCGGATGGGCGATGAGATCCTCGCCTCGACGCAGTCCGATCTGTACTACCTCGATGTCGCCACCGGCCGGCTCCAGCGGCAGCAGCGCTATTCGCCCAAGGACGCCGCGCTGACTTCCGGCGTGATCTTCGGACCGTATCTCATCTACGGCACCTCGGACGGCCGCATCGTGTATCACCACCTGGCCGTCGGCCTGATGCAGATGGCCTACCGGCTCGAGTCGGCGCAGTCTGTCACCCATCCGCCGATCGTGCTGGGCAATGAATTCGCCGTCATCACGCAGTCGGGCGGCATCCACCTCATGGACGGCGTGAACAACTCGCGCATCTGGTCGGCCGCGGTGCGCGACCCCGTGAGCGCCACGCCCGCCATCGGCGAATATGCGATCTACGTCGCCGGCCTCGACCAATCGCTCTGGGCGTTTCGCATCGCGGATGGCAAGATGGTGTGGCGCTTCCGCTGCCAGCAGCCGCTCACCGACGACCCCAAGCTTATTGACGGCATCGTGTACCAGGCGGAGCCGGGCAAGGGGCTCCACGCGATCGATTCGAGGACCGGCGTGGAGAAATGGCTCGCCACGCCCGTGCGCGGCGGTACCGTCGTAGCGCGCAAGAACGGCCAGCTGATCGTCTGGGACAAGGACGATACCCGCGGCGCCCAGGGCTCGACGTTCTACCGTGTGCTCGAGCGCGACGGTTCGGTGCTGGGCCAGGCGCACTGCCCCGACATCTCCATCGTCCGCTCAGATCGCATCGAAAACGGCACGATCTACGGCATGAGCCGCACGGGACGGATCATCAAACTGATTCCCTGAACGCGGCGGGAGTCGTGAAATCACGGTCGGCTCCGCGGCGCGGCGGAATGCCCTCGCGGACTATCATGGGACATGACCGACCAAGTGCCTATCCGTCGGGCGCTCATCTCCGTGAGCGACAAGACCGACCTGATTCCCTTTGCGCGCGTGCTGGCGCGGCGCGGCGTGCAGATTGTCTCCACGGGCGGCACGGCCCGCGCGCTCGCCGAAGCCGGCATCGCCGTGACCGCCGTCTCTGATATGACCGGCTTTCCCGAGATCATGGATGGCCGCGTCAAGACGCTCCACCCGGCCGTACACGGCGCGCTGCTGGCCCGGCGCGACCAGCCGCAGCACGTGCAGGCGATGACCGAGCACGGCATCGAGCCGATCGATCTCGTGTGCATCAATCTTTATCCCTTTGCCAGGACGATTCGGCGCGAAGATGTGACGTTCGAGGAAGCGATCGAGAACATCGACATCGGCGGGCCGGCCATGATCCGCTCGGCGGCCAAGAACCACCAGTTCGTCACCGTCGTGACCTCTCCCGACCAATATGACCGCGTGGCCAATGAGCTCGACAGCCACGACGGCGCGACGACGCGCCAACTGCGCGCCGATCTGGCGGCGGCGGCGTTCAGCCGCACGGCCGAGTATGACGCGATGATCGCGGCGTGGATGAACCGCCGCCAGGTCGGAACGTTCCCCGACCAGCTCCGCATCAGTTTCACCAAGGTCAGCGATCTCCGCTACGGCGAGAACCCTCACCAGCAGGCGGCGCTCTATCGCGACCCGGCGTCGCGCGGGCCGAGCATCGTCAATGCCGATCTGCTGCACGGCAAGGCGCTGAGTTACAACAACGTCGGCGACAGCGCCGCGGCCCTGCTGCTCGTGCGCGAATTCAGCCAGAGCGCCGCGGCGGTGATCAAACACGCCAACCCGTGCGGCGCCGCCGTCGCCGAGTCGCCCGCCGATGCGTTCACGGCTGCGTACGAAGGCGATCCGCTGGCGGCCTTCGGCGGGATCGTCGCGTTCAACCGCACCGTCGATGAAGCGACGGCGCGGCACGTGGTCGATGGTCAGAAGTTCTTCGAGGTCGTCATCGCGCCGGCGTTCGAGCCGGCCGCGCGCGAGATGCTGGCGCAGCGCTGGGCCAACGTGCGCCTGCTGGCGGTGGGAGATCACACGCCGACGACCGATCGCAAGATCGAGATCCGCTCGATCCCCGGCGGTCTGCTGGTGCAGGACCAGGACCGCCGAAAGGCGCAGCCCGAGACGTGGCAGCACGCCGCGGGCCCCGCGCCCGACGAGGCTCTGCTGGCCGACGCAGCCGTGGTGTGGACCATCGCCAAGCACCTCAAGAGCAACGCGATCGCCATCGGCGGTCGCGGCCGTCTGTACGGCGCGGGTGCGGGGCAGATGGATCGCGTTGCCTCGTGCCGGCTGGCGGTGGGCAAGGCCGGCGAGCGGGCCCGCGGCGCGATTGCCGCGTCCGACGCGTTCTTCCCGTTCCCCGACGGGCCGCAGGTGCTCATTGACGCAGGCGTGAAGTGCATCGTCCATCCCGGCGGCTCAAAACGCGACCAGGAAACGATCGATCTGTGCCAGAAGCGCGGCGTGACGTGCCTGCTTACGGGCGTGCGGCATTTCAGGCATTGACCGGCGCTGCCCTTCATCCGCGCGTGACGCATGCGCCCGTGCAAATGCGGGTTTACCGCAGAGATCGCCGAGTGCGCTGAGGGATTCCGTGAATGCTGTTCAGATGCGCTTGCGCGTCATGGCGCGCTGCATGTCGCGCTGGGCATCGCGCTTCTTGACATCTTCGCGTTTGTCGGACTGTCCCTTGCCGGTGGCGAGGCCGATGAGGACTTTCGCGTACCCGTCCTTGAAGTACATCTTGAGCGGAACCATCGTCGTGCCCTTGACGCGGGTCTCGGCAGCGAGTTTGCGGATTTCGCGCTTGTGGGCGAGCAGTTTGCGCACCTGGGCCGGGGCGTGGCGATTCACGCTGCCGCGCGCCGGGGCGTAGTCGGAAATGTGCACGCCGTAAAGGAAAAACTCGCCGGTGCGTTCATCGACGCGGGCGAAGCCTTCATTGAGCGAGACCTGCCCGGCGCGCACCGCCTTGACCTCGCTGCCCACGAGCACGATGCCGCACTCGAGCGTCTCGAGGATGTGGTACTCGTGCCGCGCCTTGCGATTGTTGATCTCAGGCGTCGAAGATGGCTTGCTCTTGCCCTTGGCCATGTTACTGAAAAGCCGCAAAAAGGCACAGAAGGCACAAACGGTTCGAATCAGAAGTCATTACCGACCATCCCATCTTGCGCCCTTTGTGCCTCTTTGCGGCTAACTCTTCTTCGGCCGCTTATAGAACGGGATCTTCGTCACCGTCGCATCCACGGTCGCGCGGCCGAGATCGACCTGCACCACGGTATCGGGTTCGCTCAGTTCAGCCGGGACGTAACCCATCGCGATCGGGCGGCCGAGCGTCGGGCTCATGCAGCCGCTGGTGACTCGGCCGACGTTCCGGTCGCCGTGCTTGATCGCCATGCCCTGGCGTGCGGTGCGCTTGCCGTCGAGCAGGAGGCCGACGAGCTTGTTCTTCGGGCCGACGCGGGCGATTTCCTTGAGGGCCTTCTGGCCGATGAAGTTTTCACCGCCTTCGAGTTCGTCCTTGTCGAGGTTGATGCCGAAGTTGAGGCCGGCGGAGACGGGGTCCGTCTCTTCATCCATCTCGTGGCCGTACAGCGGCATGCCCGCCTCGAGGCGAAGCGTGTCGCGCGCGCCCAGGCCGATGGGCTTGACGATGTCTTTGGCCGAGCCGGATTTGTCGAGCATCATGCCGATGGCTTTGCTCGCCATGTTGGCCGGGAGGATGATCTCGATGCCGTCTTCGCCGGTGTAACCCGTGCGGCTGATGGTCACCTTGAACACGAGCAGGCTCTTGACGCAGAAGCGGTAGTTCTTAAGTGCGGGGATCTCGCTGCTGAAGTCGGCTACGAGCGGGATGACGCGCGGCCCCTGCAGCGCGAGCATGGCGGTCTTCTCGGTGCGGTCGTCGATGTCGAGTTTGAGATCGCCGCGCACGGCGTTGAAATGCTGCATGAGTTTGGCGCGGTTGGAGGCGTTGACGACGAGCATGAAATCCTGCTCGCCGTAGCGGTAGATGAGCACATCGTCCTTGACGCCGCCGTGCTCGTTGCACACGAGGCTATAGCGGCACTGGCCCTCGGCCATGTCGTAGACGCGGCGCGTGCAGAGCCGCTCGAGGAAGATGCGCGCTTCGGGCCCCTTGAAGTGGACGCGGCCCATGTGCGAGACGTCGAACATGCCCGCCGCGGTGCGGACCTGCTGGTGCTCCTCGATGATCGAGGTGTACATGATGGGCATTTCCCAGCCGGCGAACTCAACGAGCTTGGCGCCGCGATCGACGTGGAACTGATAGAAAGGAGTGCGGAGCACGGGCGGAGTCCTTGTGAGGGGTGCAAAGAGGTAATTCTACCACGCTCGGGCCCGGTGCTCGGCCCGGCGGTGGCGGTCGATCGGCGTCACGAGCCCCACGGGTGGTCGCGCTGCGGCGACTTCATCACCTCGTCGAGCACCGTCGTGGCAAAGCCGCCGCGCGGCAACTCGAAGTCCACGCGGATGTACGGCCCGTGCTCGTCGCTGCCGGCCGAGACTTCGCACGCCCGCACCGCCAGGCGCAGTGAGCGCCGCGTGCCGCGCACGTCCACGGCGGATTCGTCGAAGTGATCGAGGCTCACGCCCGTGGCGTGCAGCGCCGCCAGCTCGGCTTCATCGACTGGCCCTTCGGCCCGGCGCATCTCGGTTCCCCACAGCGGGCCGGTGGCGGAGAGTTCGAGGCTGGCAAACCGTTCGAGGACCGATTCGTCGGCGAGTTCTTCCGGGCCGATGCGAAAGAGGTTGTGGCTGTCATCGGTCCGGCCCACGATGTCGCCGGGCAGGAGTTGATCGAAGCGCCCGGCGTCGAGACGCTGCGCCAGGATGCGGTTGAAGATCGCCGATTGAAACGCGGTGACGAAGAAGCGCAGCGCCGCTTCGTTCACGTCGTGCACGGCCTGCTGGTGCGAGCGGCCGGCGGCGAGCGACGCGAGCACGCGCGTCTCGTGCGATCCGGCCGAAGGCCAGGTCTTGATGGCGGCATCGAGATCGCCTCGCGCGTAGGCCGCGCGCGCCTCGGCCGCCTGATCATCCTCGCCCGCGGTGGGGCCCAGCAGCAGGTCGCACACGCCTTTCCAGTCGCGCAGTAGATAGAGCCGCCCGATCTCGTGATTCAACTGGTGGTAGCCGAAGCGCTGCTCGCCGATGAAGTTGGGCACACCGCCGCTTTCGAGCCGCGTGAGGATCCGCCCGGCGCGCGTGACGTCGCTGATGTTCACGTCGCGGATGCGGATGGAGAAGCGGTTGCCGCGCAGGTGGCCGACGCGCAGTTTGTTGCGGTGCCGCTCGGCCGACAGGACGCGCACGCCGCTGACGTTGATTTCTTCGGCGACTCGGTGCGCATCGCCCTGAGGCAGGTGGACGGAGAGCAGTTGCCGCGTGACGGCCACTTTGTCTTTCATCCCCGCATAGCCGACGGCGCCGACGCCCACGTGCAGGCTGCGCGCGATGTCGCGAATGACGCTCAGCGTCGGCCGCTCGATCTTTTCGATGAAGAGGTAGATGTGCTCGCCGCTGCCGCACGGCTGGTAGAGGGGCAGTTCCTCGACGAGGAAATCCTCGGGGCGGGCCTTGAGCCGGCCGCCGATGCCGGGCTCGTCCGTCGTCAGGAAACGGCGTGGAATCCCGACGAAGGTCTCATTCACGTCGGCTCCTCGCTGCCCGCCTGCTCGAGCACCTTTTCTTCGACGAAGATGGGCACGTTCGTGGCGGCGCCCAGCGCGATGGCGTCGCTGGGCCGGCTGTCGATCTCGATCTCCCGGCCGTCCTGCTTGACGACCAGTTTGGCAAAAAACGTGTTGTCGCTCAGGTCGTGGATGACGATGTGTTCCAGTTCGCCGCCCAGGGCGTCAATCGTCGAGGCCAGCAGGTCGTGCGTCTGGGGCCGCGGCGGCTCAAGGCCCTTGAGGCGGCGCTCGATGGCCTGGGCCTCGGGCAGGCCGATGGCGATGGGGAAACTCCGCTCGCCGTCCACCTCCTGCAGTTCGATGAACTGCAGGTCTTTGAGTTCCCGAATGAAGATGCGGCTGAGTTCCATCCGCACGGCCATGACTCGTCTCCATCTTCACCCGCGGGCGGGCGATCGGTGGATGATACGCGGGCGGTCGCGGGGCAGGGGCTGATAATGGCCGCCGGCGCATGAAGCCGGATGGCGCGCCGGCGCCGCAGTTCCCATAAGCGCCTGTCAAACCCCGCCGGCTCAAAACCGCGCGACCCTTCGCGCCCACACGCGCCAGACGGCGCAGGGCGTGAAGGCGGCGGGCCCGGGCGCATTTCCTGCCGTCCGCTCTCGATTATTCCTCGAATGCAGTCGATGGCAGGCCACGAAGGTGCAGCGCTGTCTGATTGCGGCGGGCCGATCGGGAATCGGCCGCCGGCGGGCGGCGTCTGAACTGCGGGATGGGAGGGCATCATGCTCCGTCTTGGCGAACTGCTCGTGCAACTCGGCCACCTCACCGAAGAACAGGTCGAGGAAATCCTCGAAGCCCAGCGGCAGGGCGGCCGGCCCTTCGGCTACCTCGCCGAAAAACTCTTCGGCCTGAGCGTCAGCGAGATCGAAGGCGCCTGGGCGAAACAGTACGAAATGATGACCGGCACGGTGGACCTCGGCAGGGAGCGCATCGACCGCGAGGTGGGCAGCCTGCTCAGCCGCCGCCAGGCCTGGCAGTTCGGCATCATCCCGCTGCGCCGGCATGGCAATGAACTGCTCATGGGCACGACCGTCGAGCACCTGCCGCGCGCTGTGCGCTTCGTCACGTGGCACATCGATGAGCCGGTGTCGTTTGTGATCGCCACGCCCGCGAGTGTCGAGGCGATGCTCAAGGTGCACTACAGCCTGCCGGGAATGAACCTGGGCAGCGGAAGGGTGATGGGACTGGCGGGGTGAGTGGGTGAGCGGGTGTGAGCGCGAGGCGGACGCGTGAGCACCTGCGGCGCAGCAGCGGCAGCGCGATCGATGAAAAACCAGGCGAGTCCAAGGTGCGCGGGCCGATGAGCAGATCAGCGGCCCGTTGTCCTATGCGTCTAAGATTGCAGTCCCAACGTCGACGCCGGTATGATCGCCGTGAGATGCGCGAGGCCAGCGGATCAACTGGTATGGCCGCAGTATCGCCGTCGCACGCCCGCATCGCATCAGTGAGGACCGCGATGATGCAACGGATGCTTCTTGTACTGACGCTCGGAGCCGCGACGTACAGCGCTGCGGCTCAAAGCGGCGAATACTGGACCGGGCCGCTGGACCCCAATTCGCGGTGGTCCGAGCCGCGGGCAACCAGGCAGACACTCCGGACCAGTACTACCGCAGATGGGGTCGCGTTGGTTACAACTATTCGATTAGTTCCCACGAAGTGACGAACGCGCAGTACGCGGCCTTTCTCAACTCGGTGGCGGTTGAAAGCGACCCTCACGAACTCTGGCTGCCGTCGATCCAGCCAAGGTGGCCCGATGAGATTCGACGTTTCGACAACGGGCGCGGCGGATACCGCTATGAAGTTGTGGCCGGCAAGCAGAATAATCCCGTTGTCCGCGTGACGCACCGAAGTTTCTTCCGCATGATGAACTGGCTGCACAACGGGATGCAGAATGACCTATCCACGACCGACTACGGCGCATACGACACGAGCCAGTGGGGGTTTGACCAGAACGGACTGTACACCGATTCAATGAGCCACGAGCCGAATGCAAGGTTCTGGCTGGTCAGCGAGGATGAATGGTACAAGGCGGCGTACTTCGACCCGAACCGCTATGGCGCGGGCGAGGCGGGATACTGGACCTATCCCACGACCCATGATGACGAGCCGGACACGTGGTTTCGGATGGACGCCGATCCTCGCAACAGTGCCATCTACGACGCTGTCTATTCCGAGCCGGTGGGCTCGATCCCGCTCACATACAGCCCTTGGGGTGTCTACGACATGGCGGGAAACGCTAGAGAGATTCTTGCGTCATGGTACACGGACGGCGAACCGTATGGCATCGCCTACGTTACACGAGGCTCAGATTTCTTTGGGGTGAGGTTGTACGACGACAAAGCACATCGCGACTGGCAGGGCGCATACTTCGGCGGAACGCTGAATCTGAACAGGGTATCGTTTCGGATCGTATCCCCAATCCCGAGTGCAGGTAGCGGCATGATTCTTGTGATTCTCAGCCTCATGCTGTATCCCCGCAAAAGACGATGACGGTGACTCATTATCGCCTGCTCACGCCAGCATCGGCAGGCCGAGGCGCAGGAAGAGTTGGAGGATCAGGTTGGCGTACAGGCCGGCGACGAGGTCGTCGAGGAGGATGCCCCAGCCGCCGGGGAACTGCTGGATGAGGTTCGCCGGCTGCACCTTGATGATGTCGAGGATGCGAAAGAGCAGAAACGCCGCCGCGATCACGATGAAGGCAAAGCCGATCGAGGCGCTGTCCGCGCCCGCCGCCGCGCTGTCGGCCGCCCCTTCTGCCATCCGGCGCGCCAGCGGCACGAGCAGCAGCGCCAGGCTCATGCCTGCCGTCTCGTCGAGCACGACCACGCCGGGATCCTTGCCCTGAAACTGCCGCTCCGCCCAGGGCCCGAGCGCCACGCACGCCGCGCTCGACGCAGCCGCGAGCGCGAGCAGCATCAGGTTGATGGTGAGCGCCTCAGCCCCGAGCCAGACGGCGATGAATGCCAGAGCGCAGGGCGGCAGACTACCCCACGTGCCCGGCGCCGGCCTCAGCAGGCCCAGTCCACCGACCGTGATGATCCATTTGCGCCACACCCTGAGTCCATCGGTCGCGATTCGATTACGCCTTGAGCAGCAGCCGGGCCCGCAGCACATACGGCACACCGCTGATGATCGTGACCACGAGCATGCTCCAGACCAGCACATCGCGCACCACGGCCGCCCATTGCTGCTCACGCGGGTCGAAGTTGCCCACCAGCAGCAGGACGATGGGGATGACGGCCGACTGGAGGATCATCTTCGCCTTGCCTGAGAGCGCGGCGGAAAACTCGATGCCCCGGCTCTCGGCCAGGCTGCGCAGGCCGGTCACCAGCATCTCGCGAAAGAGGATGATGACGACCATCCAGGGGTAGATGCCGGTGATGAGCACGTGACGGGGCTGGGCCGGCTGGCTGAGGTCGATCCAGACAAAGCCGGGCCCGGTGAGCATGATGAGGGCCCCGAGAATGAGTATCTTGTCGCATAGCGGGTCCATCACCCGGCCGAAGACGGAAACCGCCTGCCAGCGGCGGGCGAGGTAGCCATCGAGCGCATCGGTCAGCACGCCGAACAGGAACAGGGCGATGGATGTATTAATGATCCAGCGCGGCGAGTCGGGGTAGCGATACCACGCCAGCAGGACGAAAAAGGCGATAGCGAGCACAAGCCGCGTCAGTGTGATGAGGTTGGGCAGGGCTCGCTTGACGGCGGTGGACATGGTCGAGAGATGGTAGCGTGGCGGGTGTGAGCGGCGGATGAGCGGGGGGGCGGAGCGATAACCCGGAGCGCGCCAATTGCACTGCAATCGGGGCCGGATCGCCGACGTTGGTACGTCTTGATGGATGTCCGGAGCGGTAGGGTGATCCGAGGTGGGGCCGAGGAAGCCACCCGATTCCAGAGTACAAGTCCGACCTGGGCAATTTGGCCGTGGCGCGGGCAGCGTCGTCCGCTGTCTCGTCTACGATCATCCTATGGTCCCGCGGGTCTGGAAGGCAAAAACCCGCGTTCTGAGAGCAGGAAACGCAGCGCCATGCCACGATCGCGCGCCAGTCTGATCACCCGCCCGTCCATCGTGCTGCGGTGCGCGCTGCTGGTGCTCGGCGCGGCCGCGGTTCTCGGGCTGGGTCGCAGCGCCGCGGCGCAGATCGCCATGCGCACCTTCTACCAGGGACGCATCCCCACCGTCACCGGCGAGGATGTCGAAGCGCTCGTCGAGACGCTCGACCTCGACGAAAGCCAGGAAGACCTCGTGCGCGCCATGTACCAGGGTTACCGCAGCGCGTTCAACGCCTCGGCCGATGAAGCCCACGCCGAACTGGCTCGCCTCCGCGAGGCGTCGGTGCAGAAGGGCGAGGACATCGGCACGCTGAACCAGTTGATCGGCGACTACGAGCGCAAGCGGGCCGAATGGGGCCGCCAGTCCAGCGCCTACGAAACCAGCTTCTTCGCCGACGTGAAAGATCTGGTGACCGAAGATCAGGCGGCCCGCTGGCCGCGCTTCGAGCGCGACCGGCTGCGGCGCGTCGGGGTGCTGCTGGGGGCGCGTCTCATGCCCGAGCGCGTCGATCTCGTGGCCCTGCTCGACGACCTCGATCTGCCTGATGAAGTGCGGCAGCACTGCCAGGGCGTGGTGGACCAGTACGCGATCGACTTTGATACGCCGCTGGCCGAACGCCTCCGCGTGGCGGACCAGCTCGATGCGCTCTCCTATCAGGCGGATGCCAAGGACAACCCGAGCCGGATGGATTCGCTCCAGCAGCGGCTCATTCGTCTGCACATTCAACTGCGGGATCTGAACCTGCAGTACCTTGACCGGATTGCCGAGCAGCTGCCGCCCGAAGAGGGCCGGCGCTTCCGCGAATCGTTTCAAAAGAGGGTCTGGCCGCGCGTGTTCGGCTCGGACCCGGTGGCGGCGGACGTGGCGCGGGTGCGCCAGCTGGCCGCTTTGACGCCCGAGCAGGACAGCGCCCTGAGCGGGATGGTGGGCGACTACCACGCCCGTCTGGAACCTATTAACCGCGAACTGGTTGAAGTCGAGTTGACGAGGGAAATGCAGCGCCTCAACCCGCCGACGCAGCAGGGCGACGGCCGGGTGGAGCAGGGTGGGGCGGGCGATCCGGGGGCTCTCGAAGCGCGGGCGCAGTCGCTGCTGAGTTCGCGCCAGTCGCTCGTTCAGTCCACGCTCGCAAGCATCCGCACGGTGCTCAGGCCCGACCAGTTGCAGGCACTGACGCGAGGGGTGAGTTTTGAAAATGAAGGTGACCGCCGCCAATGAGTGAAACCACCGTCGAAAACCAAGTGCGTCAGCGCTGCACGCGGCTGGGCATCGAGTGGTACGACGAACCGCTTGAGCAGGTCGATCCGGCCGTCGCGTCGGTCATTCCCGCCGAGCAAGCCATCGACCATCGTCTCGTGCCGGTGCGCTTCGAAGGTGACGCGGTGGTCGTGGTGATGCTCGATCCGCTCGATCTGGCCGCGGCCGACGAGGTGGCGGTGCTCGCCCAGCGGCCGGTCGTGCGCTGCGGCATGAGCGCCGCGCCATTTAAGAAGCTGTTCGAAGCGCAATACGGCACGACGGCGGCGCGCATGGCCGAGAGCCTGCGCGGCGACGGCGGCGGCGAGGACATCCTCGATCGCAACATCGAAGCCATCGAGGCGGATGACCTCCACCGCATGGCCGAGCAGCCCACGCTGATCAACCTGGTCAACCTCATCATCCTCGAGGCGATCAAGGGCCGCGCTTCGGACGTGCACATCGAGCCCTTCGAAACCGAACTCAAGATCAAGTATCGCATCGACGGCGTGCTTAATGAGCAGACCCCTCCGCCGCGCCATCTCCAACCGGCGATCATCTCGCGCATCAAGATCATGGCGGGCATGAACATCGCCGAGCGATTCGTGCCCCAGGACGGCCACATCACGCTGCGCTTCGAAGGCCGCAAGGTTGACTTGCGCGTGAGCACCGTTCCGACGCTCTACGGTGAGTCGGTCGTGCTGCGCATCCTCGACAAGGGCACGCTGCCGCTCGATCTGACCGAATTGGGAATGAGCGAGAAGGACGTCAAGGTCATGGACCGCCTGCTGGATGTGCCGCACGGCATGCTGCTGGTGAGCGGACCGACGGGCAGCGGCAAGACGACGACGCTCTACGCCGGACTGCAGAAGATCTACTCGCCTGAACTCAAGATCATCACGATCGAGGACCCCGTCGAATACGAACTGCACGGCGTGAACCAGATTCCGGTGAATCCCAAGCGCGGGCTGACCTTCGCCAGCGGGCTGCGCAGCATCCTGCGTCAGGACCCGGACATCATCATGGTCGGCGAAATCCGCGACGGCGAGACGGCGGAGATCGCCGTGCGCTCGGCGCTCACGGGCCACCTTGTGTTTTCAACGATCCACACGAACGACGCGGTGTCGGCGGTGACGCGCCTGATCGACATGGGCGTGGAGCCGTTCCTGGTGTCGTCGGTGCTTGAGGGGGTGATCGCCCAGCGTCTCGGGCGGCGCATCTGTCCGCACTGCCGGCGGCACGTGCCGATCCCCGAAGCGGTCAGCCACCGCCTGTCGCAGGCCGAGATGGCGATGTTCGAGGGCAAGTGCTACGAAGGCGCCGGCTGCGAGAAGTGCAACGGTTCGGGCTATCGCGGGCGCATCGGTTTCTTCGAGGTGCTCGAGATCAACGGTTCGATGCGCCGCGCCATCAGCCAGCGCCTGGGCGCGCTGGACATCCTCAAGGAAGCGCACGATACGCACCTGCGCATGAGAACGGACGGGCTCATCAAGGCCGCCGCCGGTCGAACCACGATTGACGAAGTGCTGCGCGCCACGCAGGACGCCGAGGAAGAACTGCAGATGACCGGTGGGACGAAGGCGTCCTGACCGTCGGAACCTGACGCATGCCGACTTTTCAATACCAATCCGTGACCCGCGCTGGCCAGTCGATGGCTGGCACGATCGACGCGAACGATCGCGCTGAAGCGATCCGCGCGCTGCGGCAGCGCGGCGAGACGGCCACGCAACTGGCGCCGCTCAACGGGCACATTGCCGCCGGCCGCTCGGCTCCGTCGTTCCGCTCGGCGCCCGGCGCGGCGAGCGCCGACATCGGCCGAGCGACCAGCGGCGTCAAGGGCACGATGCGCCGCAGCGAACTGGCGGGTTTCATCCGCGAGATTGCCACGGCCCTGGAAGCGGGCCTGCCGCTCATGAGCGCGCTGCGCGCCGTGGAAAAGCAGGCGTCCAGCGAGCGGCAGAGGGCGGTTATCGAACACCTCATGAGCCGCATCGAAGCCGGCCGCAGCCTCGCGCAGGCCGCGCTCGAATGGGGCAAGCCTTTTGATGACATGATCGTGGGCATGCTCCGCGCCGGCGAAGCGTCGGGCCGGCTCGAAGTCGTCATGATGCAACTGGCCGACCTGCTCGATCGTGAACTCGAGACGAAGCGCTCCGTCGCGGCGGCGCTGATGTACCCGGCGATTCTCATCTGCGTGCTGGCCGTGGGCATCGCCGTGATCGTGACGTTCATCATTCCGCGCGTGCTTTCGAGCCTCGAAGGGCAGAACATCACGCTGCCGCTGCCGACGGTGATCGTCAAGGGCTTTGCCGATTTCATGGGCGCCTACTGGTGGCTCGTGCTCGCGGGCATCGGCCTGGCGTTCGCGGCGTACAGGTCCGCCATGGCCCAGCCGCACATCCGCTACGAGCGCGACCGCATGCTGCTGGGCATTCCCATCGTCGGCGCACTGACGCGCGATGTGGCGGTCGGCCGCTTCACGCGAACGCTGGGCACGCTGATGGCTTCGGGCATTCCGATCATCGACGCGATCGTCATCACGCGCGACACGCTGGGCAACAAGGCGATGGAGCAGGTCATCGACGAAGTGGCCGACAAAATTCGCTCGGGCAAGTCGATCGCCGAACCCATGGAAAAGAGCGGCTACTTCCCGCCGATCCTCATTCAGATCATCGACCTCGGCGAGCGCAGCGGCCGGCTCGACACCATGCTCACGCAGGCGGCGCACTCGTTCGACCGGCGCACGACCGCTTCTCTCAAAATGTTCACCTCGGCGCTGCCGCCGGTCATCGTCGTGTTCATGGCGATCATCATCGGCTTCGTCATTCTGTCCGTCATTCTTCCCATGCTCTCGCTTCAGGCTGCGATCGGCTGAACCGGCCGCCCATTTGGAGATTCGAACCATGCCAACCAGAAACCGTTCTCAACGTCGCCCGCGGCGCGGCTTTACGCTCATCGAAGCCATCGTCGTGGTCATCATCATCGGCGTGCTCGCCGCCGTGGTCGCGCCGCGCCTGATGGGCCGCATCGGCCAGTCCAAGGTCGCCGCGGCCAAGGCGTCGATGGCGAGCCTGCGCACGTCGCTCGATCTGGTCTATACCGACCTCGGGCGCGAACCCGACAGCGGCGACACGCTGCGCGCCATGCTGTGGGACAAACCCAAGGATGCGCCGGACACATGGCAGAAGGGCATCAACAAGGAAGCCGATCTGAAGGACCCCTGGGGCAATGACTACGCCCTGGTCATTCCTCCAACCGTCCACGTCGATTACGACATCGTCAGTTACGGCGCCGATGGCCGCGAGGGCGGCGAAGGCGACAACGCCGACATCATCGGCTGATGGTCTCAACCCGCACGGATCGCATCATGAACCGCACCGCCACCATCTCGAACCAGCCATCCGCGCAGCGTCGCGGCGGCTTTACGCTCGTCGAGATGATCGTCGTGATCGTGATCCTCTCGGTCCTCGCGGGTGTGACGACGGTGCGCATGACCAACACACTGCCGCGCCGCGGCCGGGTGATGGTGCAGCGCGTGCAGAACGTGCTCGACACGCTCGCGCACCGGCAGGTGGCCAGCCAGGCGCCCGTGGCGCTCGTGTACGACTCGGGTCTCAACCAGCTGTGGGTCGAGCGCCTCGAGTCGACGATTGCGATGGGACTGACCCCTGATACGCGGCCGGCCGAAGGCCAGTGGAAGCGCGACAACCTCACGCCGCCGGTCACCTTCGAGCGCGACATCACCCTTGAAGCGGCGCTGTTTGACGGGCAACTTGAGCGCGGCTCGTTCCGCGTCGAAGTCGCGCCCAACCGCATGCGGCCGAACATAGAACTCGACATCGCCTTCGGCGACACGGTCGAAACCGTCACGCTGCTGCCCAGCGAGATGCGCTCGATGACGCTGAGCGAGGAAGCGACGCGGCTGCGCCTCACGCCCGAAGACCTCAACGCGCAAGGCGCCGGAGACGAGCGATGGTGAGGCGCCAAGCCAATCCGATCCGCCGCGGCCTGGCGCTGATGGACGTGCTCGTGGCGGGCATGGTGCTCTCGGGCGCCCTGGTCGCCGTGCTGGGCATCGCCAGCCGGTCGCTCAATGCGCAGGCGCGCGGGCAGCAGATCGAGGAAGCCGCGATGGTGCTCGATTCACTGCTCAACGACGTGCTGGCGCTGGGACCGGCCGAATACCTCAAGGCCGGCGAGATGAGCGGGACGGTCGAGCCGCCGCTTGACCGCTTCACCTTCCGCATCAGCATCGACGACACGGCGCCCAACGAGCCGTTTCGCGTGACCGCGCGCGTGTGGTGGCAGACGGGCGCGGGCGAGCAGACGGCTGAAGTGCAGACGCTCATGGCCCGCCGGCTGGGCGAAGAACCCGATCCCGAACGCGAACCCACTCAGCCCGTGGAGCGGCCATGAGGCAGATCAACCGCACATCACGGGCGCCACGGCGCGCGGCCGCGCGGCGCGGCTTCACGCTCATCGAACTTGTCGTCGCCAGCGTGATCGCCTCCATCCTCGCGGGCGCGGCGACGATCTCCATCCGCCGCCTGGCCGACGGGCGCGACCGATCCTCCCAGAGGCAGGCGGCCGTCGAGTCGGTCAATTCGATCACGCGCTCGATCGCGCGCGACATGGCAAACATCGTCCGCGACACCCGGCTGCTCGACACGATCGTGCGCATCGAAGACACGACCAGTTCGGGCGCCGATCAGCACGATGAGATCCTGCTCTTCTGCCGCTCGATGCGGCCGGTGCGCCCCGCGAACGATGATGACCCGACCTACCGCGAGTCGACGATTCACGAAGTGAGTTACCGTCTCAAGACTGACCCGGTCGTCACGGGCGTGGTCTGGCGCCGCGCCGATCCCATCGTCGATGAGAACTACGAAGGCGGTGGAGTCGCGGTGCCGATGGGTATCAACATCCGCTCGCTCGATTTCGAAGCGTTCGACGGCACGACCTGGCTGAGCACGTGGGACAGCGACACCGACGGCCTGCCGCACGCGCTGCGCGTCACGTGTCGCGGCGTCATTCCATCAACCGGCGCAGAAGTCGCGTCGCGCCTGACCGTCGCCATCGACCGGATACCCCTGCCCTTCGACCCCGCGGTGGATGAGACCTATGACCCGTCGAGTGACATCGAGAATCTCGAGTTCTTCGATTCGGAGAACGGCTCGGGAGCGCCGACGATCGACTTTGGCGGAGGCGGCGGTGGTGGAGGCGACTTCGGCGGCGGTGGAAGCGGGCCTCGGCGCCGGCCGCGCGACCGCGGCGGAGATCGCGGAGGAGAGGGCGGCGGCACGCGCGGCGGCGACGGTGGCGGACGCAGCGGCGGCGGCCGGCCGAGAGGAGACGGATGATCCCAGCGCGCCACAACATCCCGGCGGCGCGCGCGATGCGCGGCAGACGGCGCGGCTCGACGCTCATGCTCGTGCTGTGGGTCGTCACCATCGCCTCGCTCATCGTCATCCCCCTGCAACTCTCCGCCCAGCGCCAGGCGATGTCCGGCCGCGAAGCGCTCGGCCGCGTGCGCGCCAAGTGGGCCGCCCGCGCCGGCGTTGAGTCGTACATGGCCTACCTCGAGTGGCTCATCGACACCGAGCAGGAAATCGACCTGCCAAACTTCGAAGCGGACATGGAGCAACTCGCGCACGGCGAGATCACCGACTCCAACGGACTGCTCGTGGCGGAGTACCACATTCAGCACTGGTACGACGATCGAGTCGTTGACGGCCCGGCCGACGCCCACGCCAGGGCGAACATCAACACGCTCGACGAGGATGCGCTCAACAAACTCGAAGACATCACACCCGAGATCGTCGCGTCGATCCTCGACTGGGTCGATCCGGATGGCGACGTGCGCGAAGGCGGCGCCGAGGCCGGGTATTACAACAACGACCTCAAGCCCTACAGCCCGCGCAACGCGCCGTTCAAGTCGATCCAGGAACTCGAACTCGTCTACGGCGTGACGCCTGAGCTGCTTCGCGAAGAAGACTGGAACTTCAACGGCCTGCTTGATCCCAATGAAGACGACGGCGACGCCTCGCTGCCCGATGACAACGGCGACGGCCGGCTCGATGCGGGCTGGTCGGCGCTGCTCACCGCGGCCTCGCGCGAGCCGGGCCCGCTGGCGCCGCAGGCGGGCAAGATTTCGCTGAGCACCTCCGCCGTTTCGGAGATCAGTCGCGCGCTCGGTGTGGATATCGCCCAGGCCAACGCGCTGTTCCAGTATTCCCGCGCCGAAGGCAACACGCTGGCGGGCCTGATCACCACGCCCCTGAGCACCATCACGCGCTCGGGCCAGCCGGCGGGCGCGAGTGGGGACGGCGAAACCGGCGGCGCCACCACCGGAGGAACGCAAGGCCGGCGCAATCAACGCAACCAGCAGCAGCAGCAACAGCAGACGCTCGGCGCGCGCGATCTGACCGACGAGCAGATCGGCCGCGTGCTCGCCCAGAGCACGATCGGCACGACGTACGCCTCTGTGCCCGGGCGCATCAACATCAACAAAGCACCCGTCGAGGTGCTTGAATTGCTTCCCGAGGTCGATGAGGCGCTGGCGGACCAGATCGATCTGCTGCGCAACAGCAAGTCAGACGGCATCACGAACATTATCGAGTTGCTCGAGCTTCCGACGATCAGCCGGGAGATGCTCGCGGCGATGGCGCCGCTCATTGACGTGAAGAGCAACGTGTACACGATCACGAGCCTGGGCGTGGGACTGCCCGGCAGGACTGAGGTTGAACTGGTGGTTACGATCGACCGTTCTTCGCTTCCCATTCAGATAATCGATTACCTCGAACGATGACGAGACTCAACACTTCAACCCGACTCAACGACCATGACGCGCCACGCCGCGTCGCCGCGGTGCACCGCCAGGGCGATCAGATCAGCGCGCTGCTCGCCGAAGTGCGCAGCGGGCGCATTCATGTCGTCGAACACCAGACGCTGCCGGCCCGCGACGCCGACCGCCTCGCGGCCCTGCTGACCCGGTGGGCGGCCGAGCGCGTCGTGCGCGTGCTGCCCGGCGGTTCGGTGGTTTGCCGGGTGCTGGAGATTCCGCCGCTTGACGACGCCGCGGCCGCGGAGGCGGCCCAGTTGCAGGCTGAGGCCGAGTTGCCCGCCATGCTGCCCGGCCACCGCCGCGCCGTGGCGCTCATGCCCTGGCGCACGCCGGTGGACAACCGCATCGCGATCGCGTTCGGCTGGCCGGGCGAGCAGGCCGCCGACTGGCCCTCGAGCATCGAGAACGTGACGTGCTGCGCCGAGGCGGCGGCCCTGCTGGAACTGCTCGTGCACAGCGGCATCAACCAGGGCACGATTGCCTCGCTTGATCGCGATCAGCGGTCGATGGAACTCGCGGCGCACCTGGAGGGGGTGACGGCGGTTCGCACGGCGCGCCTCAGCGAAGCGCAGTGGTCCACCGACGCGGCCCGCATCGCCGTCGAAACAGCCATGAGCGCCGGCGCTTCGGATGAGGCGCTGGCCGATCTCGAATTGCGCGTGAGCAACGCCGCCCGCGCGCAGCGGCAGGTTCTCGTCGTCGAAGCCGAGGTCCTGCAGCGCCTGGGCAAGTCCGTCTCGGGCGCCGGCGCCGACGGCGCGTGGTGGAATCGATTCGGCCTGTGCGCGGGTGCGGCGCTGGCCGCGATGGGGCCGCGGCGCGGTATGGCGGAACTGCTGCCCGAGGCGCCCGAGGTGGTGCGCGGGCCGCTCGTTTCGGCGCTCAACTGGCTCAGCGACCCCGCCCGCGCCAGGCGCGTGGCGATTGTGGCGCTGCTGGTTATCCTGGCGGCGCCGATCCTCGGCGGGTGGACGCGCCTGGCCATCCTCGAATACAAAACGCGCGGTCTTCAGGAAGTCGAGAAGGTGTTCAAGGATCGCCAGGCGGAAGCGGACTTCTTCCGCACCCTGCGCAGCCATCGCTGGCCGATGACCAAGATCCTTGCCGACATCGCGGGCATGGCGCCGTATGACATCGCCTTCGATTCTATTAACATCGACAGTTCGTCGATGGTGACGGTCAGCGGCTCGGCGCCCCTGACCGAGCAGAGCCAGGTGCTGGAGTTTCACAGCCGGCTCAACGAGTCGAGCCTCTTTGCCGAGGTGAAGGCGCCGAACTTCACCTGGGGCGAGAACAAGATCGAATTCGAACTGCAGGCCGTCGTGGCTAACGCGACGGCGAAGGTCAAGCGACCCAGCGATGAGCCGCTCGCGACGGTGCTCTACGACCAGCCGCCCGAGGAAGTCGTCCCGGGCGAATATAACTTTAGCAGTTTCAGCCTCGGAGGCTTCAGTCCGCCGTCGCGCTCCCCGCGGAATCGCTCGCCACAGGACAGCGGCGGTTCGGACGGCAGTGGTTTCGTTTTCCCGCCCGTGGGAAACTCCAGCGGCGCCTCGCCCGGCGCTGCGCGCAGCAGCACAGGCGCCAGCAGCACGACCGGCAGCGGTACCGCCGGCGGCAGCGGCTCGAGCAGTCCGCCCAAGGGGCCGCCGCCTCCACTGACGGATGAGCAGATCGGCGCGATGAACGAAGACGAAGTGCAGAAGGCGCTGCTCGCCCGCGCGGCCATCAAGTATTCCGATCCGCGCCTGCAGGAAGAATGGAACAAACTGCTCGAGCGCAAGCGGCAGTTGAGCAGCCAGCCCTCGCCCGATGGAGATGATTTCGAACCGTGAACAGCACTGGAACCACAACCCGGGGCGGCTTGAGCGCGACGTACCGCCAGTTGCCGCGCGCCATGAAGTGGCTCGTCTGGCTCGTCATCGCGCTGGCGCTGTACTTTATTCTGATCGAGCCGCTGCTCGTGCTCATGGCGCAGCAGCGAGCCCGCGCCGACCAGGCGGTGATGAACATCGCCAGGTACAGCGAGCCGGATGAAGCGAACCGCGACATCATCGCCGACGGGCACAAAAAGTGGGGCAACGTCCTGCCGCCGGGCGCTGACCAGTCGCGCGTGCTCGAGGCGAAAGTGGCTATCAGCGAAGTGCTGTCGAAGTATGACCTCACAAAAGACCGCGCGTCGATGACCGAGCGGTCTTCAACTAAACTTAAGACGGACGCGGCCAAGTCGGGCGTCGAATATGTAAGAGGTCCGATCGAAGTGAAATTCACCGCCAAGCCTCATATTGCCATGGCGGTGATCGGCGATCTGGAAATGGTGCCGTCCATCGCGGAGATTGCTTCCGTGCGAGTGCGGCGGCTCACCGATCGGGCCGAAGTCGAGGTCACGCTCGTCGCCGACGCGTGGTACCTCAGTAAGGAATGAACGTCATGAACGCCAATGCACTTTACAGCACGTGGCGCGGCCTGCCGGGGATTTCCCGCGCGGCCATCGGCCTTCTCGCGGCGGCGGCGGTGGTGCTGCTCTGGGTGTCGCCCAAGGTGCTTTCGGCTCTGTTTGCCGGCTCGCTGTACCAAGTGACGCAAGGGGTCGATTCGGGTGATGCCGCGGCGCTTGCGTACAACGAAGCCGTCAAGTCGGATGTGGATTTCATCAGCAAGCGCTCGCCGTTCTTCACGCCGGCCCGGCCGCGCGTGGAGCGGGAGCCGGTGATCGTGGACACTCAGCCGAGGCCGGCCACGCCGCCGCGCACCTACGGCGGGCCGAAACTCATTGGCTTTGCCGGCAGCGAAGGCGCCGTCTTCGATTCCAATGTTTTCAACAGCAGCCCATTTCTTCGCGTGGGCGACAAGGGCGGCAGCCTCGAACTGCTGGGGATCGAAAAGCCGTGGAAGGCGAAGGTGCGCTGGTCGGGCGCGGAGTTTGAACTGAACCTGTTCGACCGGCTCGAGGCGCTGCCCGTGGTCAACTTCGGCGGCGGGCCGGGCGGCGCCGCGCCCGCGGCGAGCCTTTTCGGCAACCCGGCTTCGACCGCGGCGGGCGGCGCCGGGCTGGACTTCGGCGACGACGTCGCTTCAGAGGAAGCTGCCACTGGCGACAACAACTGAACCATGAAGTGTCGGCGGCCGGTCGTGGTGGACCGGAGCGCCGCTTGAGGGATCGTCACCTCACGAGCAGAGAGACAAACGCGGCCGCGTGAGAGTGCGGCCCAACAGGAACGCGAGATACATGAAACACTATCGCCGAACGTGCCTGGCCCTGGCTGCATCCGCACTCGTCGCGCCCGCCAGCGCGCCGGGAGCGCAGGACGCCCCGGATTCACCGCTGAACTTCGGCGCCCCGCCGGACCAGACGCAGACCGGCAATGAAGATGATCAGCCCATCTTCGACTTCGGCCTCGAGGGCGGCGACGACGGCGGCCTTGAATTCGGCGAGCCTCAGCCGCTCGACAACCCCCAGGCGCAGCCCGGCGCAGCCGCAGGCGCCCAGCCTCAGGGCGATACCGAACTGCTCTCGCTCAACGGCATGCCCATCGACCAGGCCATGCTGCTGCTCCAGCGCCTCTCGGGCCGGCCGGTGCAGCCCGATCCGCTCATGCTCAGCCAGCAGGGCAAGATCACCATCATCAACTCGACGCCGCTCACCCGAGAGCAGGCGCTCAACCTGCTCGTGGACACGCTCTTTGCCAGCCGCATCGCGGTGATCGATCGCGGCACGCATCTGGCCGTGCTCAACGTCGCCAACATTCAGGAGGGCATGGTGCCCGTGTGGGGGCCCGAGAAGCCCGTGCTCGGCCGCAACGACACGGGTATGGTGATCGAGAAGGTGTTCGAGATCAAGTACGGCAAGGCCTCGACGATCAAGGACAAGATCCAGGCCCAGGGCCCGCCGAACATGAAGATCGAAGTCGATGACACCTCCAACCGGATCATCGCGCTTTATAACATCGGCACGCTCCAGCGCCTGCAGGAGCAGATCGACAAGCTCGACATCGCCGGCAGCAACCTGCAACTCGAGACGTTTTATCTCAAGTATGCCAGCGCCGACCGCGTGGCCAAGCTCATCGTCGGCATCTTCGGTCAGGAGGAAGAGCAGCAGCAGGGCGGTCGAAACCAGAACATCTTTGGCGGGAATCGACCCCGTCCCGGCCAGGACGAAGGGCTGACCACTTCGACGCAGCTGTCGGTGGTGACGGACAAGTCGCTCAACTCAGTTACGGTGCGGGCCGAGCGCGACATCATCGAGCAGGTGCGCAATCAGATCAAAGATCAGTGGGACATCAAGCACGGCGAGCCGCTGCCGATCGTCATCCGCCTGGAGAACAGCGATGCGGTGAAGATGGCCGAGATGCTCAACGAAATCTTCGCGCAGGAGAGCGAGGACGTTCAGACATTTGAGAGCGGCTTCTTCTTCGACGGCAACGCGGCGCGGCAGCAGCAGAACACCTCGCGCAACCAGGAAGGCGAAGGACCGAAACTCTCCGCGCTCGCGGGGCAGTTGTCGTTCAAGGCGGACAACACGAAGAACCTGCTCTTCGTTACATCGCAGATTCCCACGATGTATCCGCTCGTGGAGGAGTTCATTCACCGCCTCGACGTGCCCGGCGACGTGAACAAGCCGCAGATTTATGAACTGAAATACGCCGACGCCGAGGACCTGGCCATCCGCATCAACGCGCTGCTGGCCGAGGAAGGCGCCCGCGGGGCCGCGGTGGAGCGGACCACCCAGGAACTGACGGAGCGATCCAACGTCTCGCAGATCGGCAACCAGCAGCAGCAGACGCAGCAGCAGACACCAGAACAAGGCCAAGAGATGGCGTTTCCGTGGCAGTCGGGCTCACCCGACCCCGATGCGCGCAAGATCTCGAACCTCATCGGCCAGGTGCGCGTCATGCCCTATCCGCGCATGAACGGCCTGATGGTCATCGCGCCGCCGGAACTGCGCGAGGCCATGGGTACGCTGATCGAGATGCTCGATGCGCCGGGCCGGCAGGTGCTCATCCAGGCGATCGTCGCGGAGGTCAGCGTCGATGACGCCACTTCGCTGGGCATTCGCTGGGGCAGCGGCAACGTCGCCAGCGGACCCAACGAAGACAACCGCATCGTCGTGAACAGCAACATCGAGGGCGAGAAAAACGAACTCATCAACGCCTTGTTTGACACCTCCACTCTGGGCGTCAACGTCGATCTCAACGTCGCGCTGCAGGCGCTCTCGCAGGTGACGGATGTCAACGTGCTTTTCCGGCCCAAGGTCGTTACAAGCGACAACGAAGAAGCGAACTTCTTTGACGGCCAGGACATTCCGTTCATCACCGATTCAACCACGACGGACGTGGGCGGCGTGACGCAGAGCTTCGAGTACCTCGCCGTGGGCATCCAACTCAGCGTGCGGCCGCACATCACCGTGGAAGGCAACGTCGATCTGCGCGTGAACCTGAAGTTGTCCAGCGTGGTGCCGGGCCAGACGCTCTTTGGCGGCTCGATCCTCGACCGGCGCGAGACGACGACAAAGGTGACGATCCGCGACGGGCAGACGGTGGTGATCAGCGGCATCCGGCGCACCGTGCTCAATGACATCGTGCGCAAGGTTCCGCTGCTGGGCGACATTCCGCTCATCGGCGGCCTGTTCCGCTCGACCGAAAAGTCCGAATCGCGCACCGAACTGGTCGCGTTCATCCGCCCAATCATTCTCGACTCGGATGACAAGATTCGCTCACTGGGCGAGGATGACTATCGCCTGCTCAACGAGAGCCGGCGCAAACTCGAAGGCGCGGATGTCGAAGAGAGTCCCGCGAGTCTCGATCACTGGAACGAGCCTTACTATCGCGAGCGCGAGCCGCAGCCGGAGGGCGATCCGCTCGATGACGGCCGCGGCAGCCTGCCGTGGATGCAGACCCCGTCGGGCGCCGCCGATCGCGAGGACAAGCCGCGCAGCGGCGCGAAGTTCAGCCTCGCCGAGCGGAAATCGGATCTGCCGTGGGAGCAGCCGCCAAAGGACTGAATCGCTCATGATAAATTGCGCTCGAATTCGATCGCCCCGGTGGAGCCGGACCACTTTCCTGACGCTGCTGGCAGCATCGCTGTGCGCGACCGGCTGCGTGACTGAAAAGGCCAACAAGCCCCGCCTGACCTATTCCGACGTGGTGCGCCCCGACACGCCGCGCGACACCAGCGTGCTCGACACCTACGTCCCGAACGGCCTGAGCACGAGTAACTCCGCCGTCACCGCCTGGATCGCATCGCTGGGCACGATCGAATACGACCGGCACCTGCTGCCGCTCGTGAGCCCGGGCGGGCAGTACATGGCGGTACAAGCGCCGGTTCCGGCGCTGGCGGATGATGAGGTCTGGGACTGCATCCTCGCCGACGCAACCGTCACCGCGCCCAAACTCGACATCATCATTTACCGCATCGAGCACACCCAGGGTGACAAGCCGGGCCAGCGGCTCGTCGAATACAAGCGGCTCAAGGGAGCCGGCGTCCTCGGCCGCGGCGCCGATGAGTCAGGATTTCTTATCGAGTCTCCGATGGGGCCTGACATGCGCCGCATCGGCTTTGTGCAATGGGAGACGGGCGAAACGACGTGGCTACTCAACTCGGGCGTCAACGCCTTCGCCGCGCGTTCGCCCTCCGGGCGCCTCGCGTGGTGCCAGCGCGTGGGCGAGGGAAATGAATCGCACTTCGAATTGTTCGTGCAGGGAGAGAACGAAGTTTACCGCGCCGGCGACGGAACCGGCGATCTCATGTTCCCGATCTGGTGCGGCAATGAGAACGTGCTCTTTGCCTTCCACCTCGGGGCCGACCAGGCGCTCGATCTGGTCGTCTTCGACACGCGCTCGGCCGAGGCCATGCGCCAGCCGCTGCAGCGCGAGCGGCTGACGGATGCGGGCACGGTGTTCATGGCGTTCCAGGCGCTGGCGGGGATCCAGTCGCCGGCGGCGCCCGACGGCTCGCCGCGCATTCTCTTTTTCCACAGCGGACAGCAGCGCATCTTCGAATACGACGCCCGCTGGCCCGAGGGACAGCGCGTGCGCGGCCTGCCTTCTCCGAGCATCGCCGCCGCCTGGCACACGGGCGATGGCATCATCTACAGCAGCCTCAGCCGCGTCTACTACCAGTTCCTGCGCGACCGCAGCGCGCCCGTCGAACTCTTCAAGGGTTCAGGCGTGCCCTGCGCCACGAGCAACCCGGCTCATCCGTTCGTGCTCATCGCCATGGACACCAAGGTTCTCTTTCAGCTGAACCTCTGGGCGATGGGCCTGGCGGGCGAAGAGGCCGTCCGCGCCGCCGCGGCCCAACTCAACCAGGCCGACCTGCAGCGCAGCCCGCGCTAGCCGCCGCTACTGGTCGGCGAGGAACGGGTTGGTGCGGCGCTCGCGGCCGATGGTCGTCTCCGGCCCGTGTCCCGGATAGATGCGCGTTTCGTCAGGCAGCGTGAGCAGCTTCTCGCGGATCGACCGGAACAGCAGCGCGCCGTCGCTGGTGGGGAAGTCGTATCGCCCGACCGAGCCTGCAAAGAGCGTGTCGCCGACGATCGCCTGGTTCGAGGGCGCGTGGTAGAGCGTGATGCCGCCGGGGCTGTGGCCGGGCGTGTGCAGCACCTTCCACTGCGCATCGCCCAGCGTCAGCACCTGCCCGTCGCGCAGCAGTTCATCGGCGGGGGGCGTGGTGATGTTCATCTCGACGAACGAAGAAAGGTTGAGATTGGGGTCGAGCAGGAAATCCGCCTCGGCCTCGTGAATCGCCAGCACAACAGGGCCGAATGCGTCAAGCACCTGCCTGACTCCGGCAATGTGGTCGAGATGCGCGTGCGTCAGGACGATGCGCACCGGGCGCAGATTGGCGCGGCGGACGAGTTGGATGAGGACTTCAGGGTCGAATCCCACATCGATAATCCAGCATTCGTCGCTGCCGGGCGTGGAGACGACGTAGCAGTTGGTTTCCCACGGCCCGAGGGTGCAGGACCGGATCGTGGGGCTGGGAGGGTTCTGAGGCGGCATCGGGCGAATCTCCGGTGTTTTGAAGCACCCGCAACGCCGGTCGCTTCGTAAACTAGAATAGGGAGACGGGCGCGCCCGCAGAGGGGTTTATCATGCTGCTTCGCCGTATTGAGGAAATGCCCGCAGTTCCCGTGTCGATGCCCGGCGCGGAGGCGGTGGGCATGCGCCTGCTGCTGGGGCGAAGCGACGGGGCCCCGACCTTCGCCATGCGGCACTTCACCGTCTCGCCCGGCGGCCACACGCCTCGCCATCAGCACAACTACGAACACGGCGTCTACGTCGTCGCCGGCGCCGGAACCGTCGAGGTCGCGGGCCAGTCGCGCGCGATCCGCTCGGGCGATTCGCTGTTCATCGAGCCCAATACGGAGCACCAGTTCCGGGCCGATGCGGGCGAGTCGCTGCAGTTCCTGTGCATGGTGCCGACGACCTTTGACTGCGGCAAGCCGACGCCCGGCTCCTGAAGCGCCGCGGTGCGCCTGGCGCTTGCGCCGGGCGCGACAACGAGGAGGATTCACATGCGTCCTTCGTCCAAGACCAATCTCTGGATCGCGCTTTCCTACGCGGTGCTGCTCGGGCTGAGCGTGGCGGTGGTGCTGCTGGGACGCGGCGATACCGTGACCGATGGCGGCAGCGACGCCATGGTCGCCGCCGGGGTGGTCTGCTTCATGCTCGTCTCCGCGACCATCCCACTGACGCTGGCGCTTGTGCACACGCGGCGCGAGAGCGCGGCGGTGGCCGAAATGTCCCGCCAGCAGCTCGAACTGCTCGAGAAGATCAACGAGCACACGCTGCTGTCGGATTCGGCGCGGCACATCGCCTACCGCCGGCAGGAGCGGGCCATGCTCCAGCGCGCCATCGAGGAAGACATCGCCAACGAAGACTGGCAGGCCGCGATGGTGCTGGTCGATGAAATGCGCGAGCGCTTCGGCTACCGCGAAGAGGCCGAGGAGTTCCTCGCGCGCATCGACCGCAGCCGCGCCGACGGGCTCAACCGGCGCATCACCGAGGCGCTCGACCACTTCCAGGCCGTGCTCGACGCGCGCGACTGGGGTGCGGCGTACGCCGAGGCAGCGCGCATCGCCCGGCTCTTTCCGGATTCGCATCGCACGCGCGGCCTCGAGCAGCGCGTCCGCAAGGCGTGGGAGGCGCACAAGAAGTCGCTCGAGCGCGAGTTCCTCGAAGCCGCAGGCGCCGGCCATGTCGAGCACGCGATGCAATTGCTCAAGGACCTCGACGTCTTCCTCACGCCCGATGAGGCGGCGCCGCTGCAGGAAGTGGCGCGCGGCGTGATCAACAAGGCGCGGGCCAACATCGGCCTGCAGTTCAAGCTCGCCGTGCAGGATCACGACTGGGCTACGGCCGTGCAGGTTGGCGAGACGATCATGGATGAGTTCCCCAACACCCGCATGGCCGAGGAAGTCCGCGAGCGCATCGACGTGCTCCGCGCCCGGGCCTCGCAGGCCGCGGCGATGACGCCCAACCTCGACGCCCTCGCGGCGATGAGCATCGGCCGCCTGCCCGAGGAGGGGTAGCATGGGGGAACGAACTGCGCTTTTGAGGGTCCGGCCAATGGTGCGCGACCGCCGTCATGCCTGCGCAGGCAGGCAACCACGAACGTGCAGGGGCGCCCGGCGACGCAATCAATAACGCCCATGCACGAACGCTCGTGGATGCCGCCCTCGCGGGTGTGACGCTGGGGGCTGCTTCGTCACTCCACGTGGTCTTCGAGGAGATACTCGAAGCCGCGCGCGGCCTTCATTTCCTTGAGCGCTTCGACGACAATCGTCGGCACGATGGCGCTGAGCGAATCGAGGTCGCCGCCCAGGGCCGCGATCTGGCGGATCAGGCTCGAACTCGTGTAACTGAACGCCTGGTCGGTGACGATGAACACCGTCTCGATGTTGGCGACCTGGCGGTTGGTCATGGCCAGCTGGCACTCGTAGGCGAGGTCGCTGATGTTGCGAATGCCGCGCAGGATGATGGTCGCATCCACGCTGCGCGCGAAATCGACCGTCAGGCCCTGGTAGGTTTCCACGCGGACGTTGCCCGCGCCCGGTTCGCCGTTTTTCATGTCGGCAATGAGGCGCTCGACCATCTGGCGGCGCTGCTTCATGGAGAACAGTTCGCGCTTGGCGATGTTGCGGCCGATGGCGACGATGAGGTCATCGAACATCCGCCTGCCCCGCGCAATGACGTCCAGGTGCCCCAGCGTAACGGGGTCAAACGAGCCGGAGTAGATCGCCCGGTGGATGGTCTTTGAGGAGGCCATGGGAGGGAGTGTACGGACGGGCGACGAGGCGGAACAGGGGCACCATGCCGGCTCGGCGCATGTGTGCCCCAACGCACACGACCCCGCGCGGGGGCGCGGGGTCGTGGGGTGTGATGCGATCAGCGGGCGAGCGAGCGAGGGATCAGAGTCCTTCGTCGTTGCTCGTTTCGCAGGTCGTGGCGTCGACGGCCTGGACGCAGATGCGGCCGCAGGCGCCCTGCGGGGCATTGCCGCTCGCGCTGGCGTTGCCGTTGCCGTCCGCGGTGACGATTCGGAGCAGCCTGGCGCCGCCGACGTCGAGCACGGTGCCGGCGCACTGCCCGCCCGGGATCGTCGTGCTGCCGTTGCAGGTGCCGTAGACGATGGCGACGCGCCCGCCGGGCGTGGCGCCGCTGATGTCAACGGTGACCTGGCCGGGGCACGGGCCCGAGAGTTCGAGCGCCAGTCCGCCGCCTCCTTCGATCATGTAGGTGTTGAACCCATGCCGCCAGCCGCAGTCGGAGAAGCAGCCTGGCCCGTTGAGGTAGAGATTCTCAGGATACAGCGGGCTGCCGGGGTTGTAGCTGCCGACCAGACCCGCGCCGGTGTCGTTGCCCTGGGTTTCGATGACGAAGGTGTCGCCGACGCCGAGATTGATGTTCGCCGAGGTGACGTCGATGAACATGAGTTCGTTGCCGTTGTTGGGCTTGGTGTAGAGGTTCTGGAAGACGATGGCGCCGGTGTTCCAGCCGTCGCCGACGCGGACGCGCGCGTTGAACTGGGCGCCTGCGTTGCCCTGGATCATGAGTTCGAAGCCTTCAAGTTGCCCGGCGACGCCGACGCGAACCTGCTGCTGCCATTGCAGCGACGAGGCGCTGAGGTTGAACCCGGCGTTGGTCATGGGCGAGACCTGGTCGAGCGTGCCGGTTTGCGCCAGGGCGGCTGTGCCGCAGCCCATGGCGATGATCGCGGTGCAGAGACGTGCTTTCATTTCTTTCTCCTTCTCTCGTTTGAACTTTCCAAAATGATCTGGCGGCCCGGACCGAGATTGGCCGAGACAGCTGCCAGAGCCGAGTATACCCGAAACTGTGGGCGCTCCGGATCGGCACCGGCGAATCAGGGTGGGTTTATCGAGAAAAAGAAGCAACGCCCGGGGATGACCCCGGGCGTTGCAGATGGACCGATATGCAGGCCAAAACGGCCGATTACTTGATCTCGACGCTGGCGCCGGCTTCGGTGAGAGCAGCCTTAAGGGCGTCGGCGTCTTCCTTGCTGACCTTGGTCTTGACGGCCTTGGGCGCGCCATCCACGAGGTCCTTGGCTTCCTTGAGGCCCAGGCCGGTGGCTTCGCGGACCGCCTTGATGACCTGGATCTTCTTGTCGCCCGCCGCCGTGATAATGACGTCGAACTCGGTCTGTTCGGCTTCCTCGGCCGGTCCGGCTCCGCCGCCGCCGCCGCCGGCCATCATGATGGCGCCGCCCGCGGCCGGCTCAATGCCGTAGGTATCCTTCATGTAGTCTTTGAGATCGACCGCCTGCTTGAGCGTGAGGGCGGCGAGTTTGTCGCCGAGTTCGGCGATGGCTTTGTCGAACGTTTTGGTTTCTTCAGACACGATGTGCTCCAATCAAATCAGACAGACTCGGCGTCCAAGAGGTGATCGACCATCGATCATTTAACCTTTGCAGGCCCGTCGGACGCGCGGGTTGGTTCAGTTGCGTGGCGGGCGCGGCCCGCCGGCGGTTCATCCCACCTTGGCGATCGTCTCGCCCTTTTCAAGCTTCTCTTCGATGCTCTTGACGATGGCCATGAGCGCGCCGCCCGGGCCGGTGACGGCGCCGACGAGCGCTGAACCCGGGCTGAGCACGAGTTGCACGGCCTGGCCGAGCGCTTCGGTGCGCGTGGGGTACTTGCTCAGGGCTTCGACGCCGGCTTTGCCCTTGAAGACTTCGCCGTCGAGGATGGCGCCCTTGAGTTCCATCTTGCGGAGCTTCTTGGCGAAATCGACGACCTCGCGGGCGACGTCGATGACCGTCTCGCCGCCGTACACCACGGCGCTGGGGCCGGTGAGCAGGGGGTCGAGCGGGCTCAGCGCCGTGCCTTCAAAGGCCTTGGTCGCCAGCGCGTTGCGCACGACGGTGATCCGGATGCCCTTGTTGCGCAGGCCCTTTCGCAGTTCGATGTTCTGATCCGCCTTGAGTTCGCGGATGTCGATGAGCAGCGCATCAGTCACGCCGTCGAAGCGGCTGCGGTACTCGTTGATGATGAGGTCTTTGACGACTTTGCTCATGGGAGACTCGATTCGAAGGCAGAGGGATCAGGCACCAGGCGCCAAGCACCAGGCATCAGGGAAAGACTGTCATGAGACGGCGACGCGGACGCCGGGCGTCATCGTGCCGCTGATAGTGACTTTCTTGACGAACTGACCCTTGGTTGAAGAGGGCTTGGCTTTCATGATGGTTTGAATGAAGAAGTCGATGTTGTCGGCGAGATGATCTTCGCTGAAACTCATGCGGCCGACGGCGGCCTGCACGTTGCCGCCTTTGTCGTTGCGGTACTCGACCTTACCGGCCGAATACTCGCGCACCGCCTTGGCGATGTCGGTGGTCACGGTGCCAGCCTTGGGCGTGGGCATCAGGCCGCGCGGACCCAGTTGCCGGCCGAGGCGGCTGACGATCTTCATCATGTCGGGCGAGGCAACGGCGACGTCGAAGTCCATCCAACCGTCGGAGACTTTCTTGACGAGGTCATCGGCGCCGGCTTCGATCGCCCCGGCCGCTTTGGCCCCTGCGGCGTCGTCGCTGCCGCAGAACGCGATGACGCGTTTGCTCTTGCCCACGCCGTGCGGCAGGGCGACGGCGCCGCGCACGAGTTGGTCGGCTTGGGTCGTGTCGATGCCCAGCGTAAAGCAGATCTCGACCGTCTGGTCGAACTTGGGGCCCTTGAACTTCTTGAGCGCCGTCACCGCATCCTTGAGAGGAAGCGGATCGGCGGGGATCAGTTCGGCGTTGGCTCTGGCGCGCTTGCTCAACTTGGCCATGGGTTCAGCCCTCCACCTTCACGCCCATCGAACGGGCGGTGCCCATGATGATGCGAACGGCGGCGTCGAGATCGGCGGCCGTCAGGTCGGCCATCTTCTCCTTGGCGATCTCCACCGCCTGGGCGCGGGTGATCGAGCCGACCGTCTCCTTGCCCACCAGGCCGCTGCCCTTGTCGAGCCCGGCCCTCTCCTTGATGAGCACCGACGCAGGCGAGGACTTGATCTCGAGTTCAAAACTGCGGTCGTCGTAGAGCGTGACGATGCAGCCGACCACCTTGCCGTTGAACTGACGCGTCGCTTCGTTGAACTTCTGGATGAACTGCCCGGGGTTGATGCCCTTGGCGCCCAGCGCGGGGCCAAGCGGCGGAGCGGGCGTGGCCTGCCCTCCCGGCGCGAGAATCTTAAATTGAGAATTGATCTTCTTGGCCATCGAGAGGGACCTCCCACGGATGCTGCCCGGCGGCTGCCGGGGTGAGTCCGAGGACCCGGCCAGGGGTCAGCGGACGCACGGTGGTGCAAGCGGTTCAAATTGACGAAACGGATCATAGGCCGCTGCCGGGCAGGCGGGCAAGCCCCCGGGGCCGCTGAGGGGCCGCTGGGGGGCCGCTGGGCTGCGGGCGAGAGGCACGTGGTGGCGGATGCAGTCCACCTCGAAGGGTCCGCCTGTGCTGATTATGCGCTCTGCACCATCTGGATCGACTTGCCGTGCCCGGCCCGCCCGTCCGGGGTGGGTTCTGAAACTCCGGCCGCACCTCCGAGAGCCGATGGCCGAAGTCACTTCAGGACCTTGCGCGCCGGTTGCGCGGTCCAGAGGCGGCACCCGTGGCAGAGCGCGATGGCGACAACTCGAATCTTGTGCCGCTTCGGCACCGCCTCCAGTTTCGCGTGCTGCTGCTCGTGCTGGCCATGGTGGTCATCACCGTGGGTACGAGCAACCTCATGCTCGAACGGCTCATCGAGTCGCAACTCGACGAGACGCTGGCGCGCGAGACGGTGCGCATCGGCGGGCATCTGGCCGACGAGTTTCGCCAGCCCCTTGAGCATCGCAGCGCATCGGCTCTGCGCGACCGGCTCGACGAGGTCGCGATCGATTCGGCCGTGGCCTTCGTTCAGGTCGAGGACCGGTTCGGTGCATCGCTGTCGCAGCATGTGAACAACGAGGATCTCTATCAGCACTACCTCGAACGGTTCGGTGAGCACGAGCACGCGGCGCTGACGCAGAGCCTGCCCACGCTGCTCAACTATGCGCCGGCGCCCGAAGCGCGCGTTCTGCGCACGCCGGTCTTTTCTTCGACCAGCGCTCTCGGCGGGGCCGATCTGCTCGGGCACGTTACGTTCGCGGTCATCGATCCCGTGCACCGCGCGACGGTGCAGCGCATGCGGGCGCTGGTCATCGGCGTGGTGTGCGTGGCGTGCCTGATTTCCGTGCCGGTCACGGCACTGCTCATGCGCCGTCTCACCAGGCCGCTGCGGCGGATCATGCGGGCCGTCACGCTGCTCGCGTCCGGCGAGCGCCTGCCGCACCTGCCCCTGCGGCGCAACGACGAACTTGGATTGCTGGCGCGATCGGTGCTTGAAACCGCCGGCACGCTGGCGCAGGCGCGCAGCGAACTGATTCGCGCCAACGAATCGCTCGAACAGCAGGTGGAGCAGCGGACCGCCGAACTCAACTCCGCCAACCGTCGGCTCGAACTCGAGATCCAGACTAAGAACGAGTTCCTTCGAACCGTCAGCCACGACCTGAACGCTCCGCTGCGCAACATCGCCGGGATGACGGCCATGCTGCAGCGGCGCTTCGGCGAGTCGCTGCCCGAGGAAGTCAGGCATCGCCTCGAGCGCATCGCCGCCAACGTCCAACTCGAGTCCGCCATGCTCGACGATCTGCTCGAACTGAGCCGCATCCGCACGAGGCCCGGCGAGTGCGAGCCGGTCGATCTGCACGAACTGGTCGCCGGGATCATCCAGGCGCTCGAACACGAACTGGGCGAGCGCGGCATCGAGTGCCGCCTCGAAAGCGCGCTGCCGACGGTGCAGGTCGAGCGAAATCTGGCCCGGCAGGTGTTCCTGAACCTCATCGACAACGCGGCCAAGTACATGGGCCAGCGCCCCACGCGGCGCATCACGATTTCGCACGCGATCGAGAAGCGGACGCTGCACGTGTCGGTGGCGGACACCGGGCCGGGCATTGCGGCGTCCGACCAGCAGCGGGTCTTTCAGGTCTTCCGCCGCGGGTCGGAGGCTGGCACAGCCGGGGTGCCGGGACGAGGTATCGGACTGGCCAGCGTGCGGGCGGTGGTGGAGCACTGGGGCGGCGAAATAACGCTGCAAAGCGAAGTGGATGTGGGAAGCACGTTCAAAGTGTCAATTCCGGCGAGCCGTATCGTCTCTGCCGATCTCGGCGAGCCCGTGAGCCGGTCGGCGGCGTAACCGACTGCACGGAGCCCCCGGAACGCGTCGAATGAACAAGGCCAGGAGTTCAGCCAGATGTCAACCAGAACGCGAGGCGACAACGTGAGTGAAGCGATCATCCTGCTCGTCGATGACGACCCCGACTATCGGATGCTCGTGCGCGACGCGATCGAGTCGCTCGGCCGCCCGATTAAGGTTTTCGAGTGCGTGGACGGGTGCGACGGCATTCGCTTTCTGCAGCAGATCTGCTCGGATCAGTCTTCTCCGCGGCCGGACCTCGTGCTGCTCGACCTCGAGATGCCCGGCGCCGACGGGCACGAAGTGCTCATTCGGGTGCGGGCGGACCAGCGCTTGCGCGATCTGCCGGTGGTGGTCATGACAGGCGTGGATGATGATGAATCCGAACGCCGCGCCCTGAGCAACGGCGCGAGCAGTTACACGTGCAAGGTTCAGGACACGCAGGACATGCTGCGCCGGATCGAGGCGGCGGCAGTCTATTGGACGACGGTGCATCGCCAGTTGCCCCGGGCCACTTCCGCGGCCTGAGCCGATTCACCACGGGGGCGAGGATCGCCCGAGACCATGGTCATTGGAGAATGACGCGCTCATGACGCAGCGGACACAGCCACCACGACTGCTCGTTCTCGAAGACGACCCGGACACCGCGTCGCTCATCCGGGATGTGCTGCAGGATCACTTCGAATGCGACTGCGTTCGGGTGTATTCGAGCATTGCGCAAGCCCTCGGCGGCGACCTCTCTTCAGTCGATCTCGCCTTGTGCGATTACAACCTGCCCGACGGCACGGGCCTCACGGCGCTGCAGCAGTTCCTCGCCAAGCAGCCGATGCTGCCGGTAATCATGGTCACCGGCGAGTCGGACCATCGCACCGCGCTGCAGGCACTGCGCGAAGGCGCGTATGACTACGTCGTCAAGGCCGGAGAGTTTCTCTCAATCCTGCCGCTCATGGTTGAGAAGAACCTTTCGCGCTGGCGGACCAAGCAGGAGAACGTGCGCCTGCAGCGCGAACTGGAACTTTCGCTCGAACAGGTGCGCCGGAGCCACTCGCAACTTACATCGATGGTGGCGCGGCTCGAAGAGATGGCGCTGACGGACGCGCTCACCGGCCTGTCCAATCGCCGGCACCTCAACGAAGACCTGCCTCGCCTCTTTGCCGAAACCATGCGCCACGCGGGCGATCTCGCGTGCATCATGGTCGACCTCGACGGCTTCAAGACGCTCAATGACACGCTCGGCCACCAGCACGGCGACGACATGCTGCGACTGGCGGGCAAAGTCATCCTCGCCAACCGGCGCGAGTCCGACCTCGCGGCGCGCTACGGCGGAGACGAGTTCGTCGTCATTCTCCCGCGAACCGACGCCGCGACGGCCGTCAACCTCGCGCGGCGCATCAAGGAAGACTTCGAAGACGCAGTGAAACGCACCGTCTGCACTCCGACGCCGCTGGCGATGTCAATGGGCATCTCCTGCGCCCGCACCAGCCGCGCGGCCTCGGGCGAGGAACTCATCCGCATCGCCGACGAAATGCTCTACGTCGCCAAGCGCGGCGGCAAGAGCCAGGTGGTCCTGTGCGAACCGGAGGCCTGCGGCGCGACTGTCAGGGCCACCCCCGCGACGTAGCGCCGATGTTACTGCTGATGGAGGCGCAGGACGATCACGCTCGTGTTGAAGCGGTAGGTGCCCTTGCCGACATCGGCAAAGAGGTCCGACACCTGCGGGCGGCGCGCCATGATCTGACGCCAAATGTCTTCCTTGGCCAGCAGCACGGCGCGGCGGCGATCATCCGTCGAGAGTGAATCGATCCACTGTTCAATCTGCGAATTCTTGAGTGCCATGGCGGGATCGTGGACGTAGCGGAACAGCGTCGGATCGTCGTAGCCGAGGGTGGCGATGAGTGGGTCCTGCAGGCCGGGCTGCTCGTGCACGAGTTCGATGAGTTGCTCGGTGCCGTAGACCGTCGTGAGGGAATCTTCGAATTCAAAGGCGCCGAACCACGCGGTCGCCGCCGCAGCCCACAGCAACGCCAGGGCGGCCATCGAGCGCTGGAGGTCGCCGCGGATGAGCGGCCAGAGGCGCCAGATCATCAGCGCCGTCAGCGGGAGCAGCGATACGAGAACGGCGACCCAGAAGACCTGGAGCGTGAGCCGCGCGACGCCGACGAGCATGATCACGAGGACGATCGCTGAACTGATGCAGACGGTGGCGATCGACTGAAGCGCCTTTTTTGCCTGCTGGGCGTCGCCACGTGCGGACATGAGCCGATCTTCCAATACGCCGGCCGCGAGCAGCGCCAGGGGCGGCGCCAGGGGCAGGAGGTACGTGGCAAGTTTGCCGCTCATGAAGGTGAAGCCGATGAGTGGCGCCACGACGGCCATGGCCATCAGGCTGCCCATGCCGGGGGTGCGACAACACTTCCAGCCGGCGCGCCAGGAGTATTCAATGCCCGGCAGGCTTAGCGTGGCCGTGGCGGGAAACAGCCCGCAGATGACGATCGGCAGGTAGAACCAGAACGGCTCGGGGTGCTCGCCGCTGCCTGTCGCTCGATTGAGCATTTCGTAGCGCCAGACGGCGAGCGCCTCGGGCTGGCTCTGCACGATCTGCCAGGCCCAGACGCCCACGGGCAGGCACGCCAGCAGCGCGCCCCAAAGGTGCAGCCGCCTCGCGTGGGTCCACCGGCCGGTGAGCGCCAGCCAGATAAGCAGCACCGCAACGGGCGCCAGCGCCAACGGCCCCTTGGCGAGCAGGCCCAGCGCCACGGCCAGCCACATCGCGCCGGCCCACGGCCAGGCGCGGCGGGTGGAGTCGCCGCCGCGATCGACCGCCATGAACCCCGCGGCGAGCGCGGCGGTCCAGAACAGCGACAGCACCGAATCGGTGATCGCCAGCCGGCCGACGGCCACGTGCAGCGGCATGAGTGAAAGCAACCCGGCGGCAATGAGGCCGCGCCGCGCCCCGCCCCACTTGGCGCCAAGCCCAAAGGTGATCAGCACGATCAACGTCGCGGCGAGGACCGAGGGCAGGCGCAGCGCGAGTTCATCCTCACCTCGGCCGTGGGGCTCGGGCACTGCAGCGTCGCCGATCGCGGTCAGCGCGATCGCCTGCAGCCAGTACACCAGCGGCGGCTTGGTCAGGTGCGGATGCCCGTCGATCATCGGCACGAGCCAGTTGCCGGTCCGGAGCATGGTCTCGCTCACTGAGCCATAGCGCCCCTCGTCGGGGGCGTACAGCGGGTGGTCGTTGAGGCTGAGCCAGATCGGAAAAACGCACTGGACGGCAAGGACGAGAACGACGAGCCAGCGGCGGAGGCGTTCTCCCATTGACCGGATCGGCGCGACTTGAACCGGGGGCGTCAGTGTCGTCGCCGGGCTGCCCGCAAGCGTCTGGTTCACGGTGTCCATCCAACAGCCGGGGCGAGAGACCGGCCTGACCGCAATTCTACGGTCCGTTCGCCGCGCCGGCGAACGTCGAGCTTCATGGTCCCGGCCCGGGGCTGGCGCACCGCGGTCGGAGAGCCATAGACCGGATTGGCGGGAGATTCGCCACCGGGCTTTCGCAGGCCCTGTCAGGCCGCTATAACCACCACGCGGCAGTTCCCCCAGACACGTCTGCTCAGACCACAGGAGACGAGGCGATGGCCACCTCGAGCACCAGCGGGCACGGATCCGGATCAAAGGGCATCCTCGATTTCATCGAGTGGGTCGGCAACAAATTGCCGGACCCGGCGACGCTGTTTCTGCTCGGGGCGGCGCTGGTGATGTTCCTGTCGTGGATCTTCTCCGAGACCAACGTGAAGGTGCAGCCCATGCGGCCGCAGCCGGTCATGGTCGAGATGCTTGACGACCACGGCGAAGTCATCCGCGATCCCGAGACCGGCGAGCCGGTCATGGAGTTCAAGAAGGATCCTGTTACGGGTCAGGCCATTGTCGAGTGGAAGCCGGAGGGGTCCCCGATCGAGAGCCGGAACCTGCTGAGCCGCGAGGGTCTCTACTGGTGCTTCAACACCATGGTGAAGAACTTCAAGGATTTCGCTCCACTGGGAATCGTCCTCACCGGAATGCTTGGCATCGGCGTAGCGGAGCGGACGGGGCTGCTGGGCGCACTGATGAAAGCGTTCATGCTCGTGGTCCCGTCCTGGGCGCTCACGCCGGCGATGGTGTTCGTCGGAGTCATGTCTTCGATGGCGATGGATGCCGGGTACGTCGTCCTGCCTCCGCTCGCAGCGGCGTTGTATAAGTCAGTGGGTCGCTCGCCGCTGGCCGGACTCGCTGCCGTCTTCGCCGGCGTCTCCGCTGGTTTCAATGCCAATCTGCTCATCACCGGGCTTGACCCGATGCTTTCGGGTCTCTCGACGGAAGGCGCCCGGGTGGTTGATAAGGGCTACTTCGTCTCGCCTCCGTGCAACTGGTATTTTCTGATGGCCTCGACCATTCTCATCACGTTCGCTGGCTGGGCGGTGACTTCATTCTTCGTCGAGCGCCGAATGGCGAACAAGTCGCCGGAAGAAGGCGGTCCGGCGATCGCCTCCACCGAGGATCTTGAATCGCAACGACTCAGTGGGACGGAGGTTCGGGGACTCCGAGTGACGATCCTCGCCATCGCGCTGATGATCGGCTCGTTCGTGGCGCTGATCGTCATCCCCGGGGCGCCGTTGCACACGATTCGGATTCCGGATCCGACGGATACGGCGCGACCCGTAGAAGATCGTGAACGGGTTGTTGCCGAACTGTGGATCGCGCCTTCGGCGGATGCCGCGCCGCCCGAGCAATCGTTCACTGCTGACGACGGTCGCGTGTACGTGAAGAGTGGCCACCAGGTCGATCGATGGGTGGACGTCATCGTGCCGCTGATCTTTCTCGGATTTCTTATCCCCGGTCTCACATTTGGAATCACCGTCGGGACAATCAAGAGCGACAAGGACGCGGCGAAGATGCTCATTGATTCCATGGCCACGATGGGGCCGATCATCGTCCTCGCCTTCTTTGCCGGCCAGTTTATCGCCTACTTCAACCAGTCAAACCTCGGGTTGATGCTGGCCAACAAGGGAGGCGCCGTGCTCGGCCAGATGAACATGGCGCCGTGGATGCTGATGGTCGTGTTCATTCTCGTCGTGATGTTCTTCAACCTCTTCATCGGCTCGATGAGCGCCAAGTACACCATGTTCGCGCCGATCTTCGTTCCCATGTTCATGCTCGTGGGCATCTCTCCTGAACTGACCCAGGCCGCGTACCGCATCGGCGACTCGGTGACCAACGTCATCACGCCGCTGAATGCTTATCTCGTCATCATCCTCGTGTTCATGAAGGAGTATGTGCCCAAGGGCGGCATGGGCACGCTCATTGCCGCGATGGTGCCCTACACCATCGTGTTCACCATCGTCTGGACGACCCTGCTCATCATCTGGATGCAGATGGGCTGGCCGCTCGGGCCCGATGCGCCGCTATGGTACGACGTGACCAAGGGCGCTGTGGCGGCAGTCGGCGGGTAAGCGGGAACAGCCGATGCGCAAGCCCGTTCACTTCACCTTCGGCAACCACATGCACTGGGTCGACATGCAGTGGCTGTGGGGCTACGACGTGCTGCCCGGCAGCGTGCGCGACATGCTCCACCTCTGCCGCGAGACCGGCGTCAAGGGAAACGTCAACTTCGACGTCGTCGGCTACGAGAAAATGGCCGCCGAGTGCCCCGAAGCGCTTGCCGAACTGCGCAGGGCGATCGCGCAGGGCATCATCGAACCTGTCGGTTGTTCCTATGGCCAGCCTTACGGCCAGTTCAACGGCAGCGAGTCCAACATCCGCCAACTCACCTTCGGCGTGCGCTCGACGCGCCGCCTGCTGGGCGTGCGGCCGCACGCTTTCTGGGAGGAGGAGTTCTACTTTTTCCCACAGTTGCCGCAGATGCTGCGCCAATGCGGCTACACAGGCGCGTGTCTCTTCTTTCAGTGGACGTGGCACACGCCCGAAGTGCCGCGCGAGCCGCACGCGCTGATCATCTGGGAGGGCATCGACGGCTCGCGCCTGCCGACGCTGCCGCGCAACGAACTCAACCTGCATCAGTGGCCGGAAGATTTCGCGCCGCTGTTTGAATCGAAACTGCTGCGCGATCTGGAGCAGCCGGCAATCGTGCAGTGGGTCGAGTTGATGCCGAGCAAAGACTGGATGTGCCGCAGCGAGGTGCTGCTGCCGAAATTGAAGGAGTTGATCGCCAATCCGGAGTTTGAAATCGTACCAGGTACGCTTTCGGAGGTGATCGAGAAGATCGGCAGCGCCGAGGCGCCGCTGCGCCGCTACACGAATGACGACGTGTGGCACGGGATGACGCTGGGAAAGAATGGTGACAAGCACCCGCGCACCAGTCGCGCCGCCGAACGATCGATCCTCGCGGCTGAATCGCTGGCGGCGACGGCGAGCCTGCTGGGCCGGCCGTACGCACAGTGGGACGTGTATCCGACATGGGAGCTCGACGAAGCCTGGCGCGAACTTCTGGCCGCGCAGCATCATGACAATCACGAGTGCGAGGGGTTGTGCGGGTCCATCGGATTCACGTCGATGCGCCGGGCAGAACAGTTGGTTCGACCGATTCCCGGCCGAGTCGTTCAGGCACTGGCATCACGCGTGGCCGGGGAGCGCGGGCCGCACCTGTCGCCGAATCTGCTGGGCTGGCCGGTCGGAGGAAATGCCGGTTCGCGAAAGCGCCCGTCGAACTCCACACCGCCGTTCGGCTTTCGCGTTGAGCCTTCCTCAACACGAGCACCAGTCCGGCAACCGAAGGAATCCGTCAAGCGAACAAAAAACACGATTACGCTCTCGCGCGGCTCACTCGCCGTCACCGTTGATCGTCGAACCGGTTGCATGGTCGATCTCCGAGGACCGGGTACACGCGGCTCGCTGGTTTCACCGGAGCAGTCGCTTCTCAACTGCCGGACCGCCGTCAACGGGGCCGAACGCACGTTCGAAACGACTGACGTCGAGATCGAGCGAGAACCCGGATTCGGTGCGATGGTCACGATTCGTCGCAAGGGACGCGGCGGAGTCAGCATGACTGCGACCGTGCACCTTGCGGTTGATGCCGATGCGGTGGACGTGACGCTGGGATTCGATGTGCCTCGCCCCGATCCGGGGTTGCTCAACGCCTTGTCGATCGATCATTGCGTGGCGTTCGAGGATGCTTGCCTGGTGGCGAACTCGCCCGGCGCTGTTCACGACGTGTCAGGCTTTGTCGGCGCCCGTCGCAAGTACCCCACCGGCGACTGGATGACCTCGCCGCAGTGGTTCGAGGATCTGCCGCGAGCCCTGACAGCGCTGAGTTTCGTTGATTTTGTTGACAAGCGGTCGGCGAGTGGTCGAGGCCTGCTGGTCATCCACGACGGCGCGCAGCAGTTCTTTGTTCTCGAAAACCGACTGCGACAGGTGTTGGTCACGTACGACCCGTGGGACGAGGGTAATTCCGACTGCCGCGCGGGGATGATGACGCGCCGGCTTCGGTTTGTCCCGCATGGCCGATTGACCAACGCGCAGCGTGTGCAGCTGTGTTCGGCACTCGAGCCTCCTCATGCGTTCAGCCACCTGCTCGTACAACGGGTGTCCGAGGCATGGTCGAATGAAATGCCACGGACTTTCGGCCCGCTCAGCGTCGAGGGTGCGCCCGGCGTTCTCGCCACGGCGTTCTTTCGTGAGTCGAGCAAGTCCGGCGAACATCTTCCTGACTGGGTTGGGCATGAAATGGCGCAGCGCAGTGAAGGCGCCTGCACGCATCCGTTCGTCGTTCGGCTGGTCGAGTACAACGGCGAGCCGGCAGAGGTTACGCTCAAACTCGTCGGCCCCGTTGCCAGCGCCGCCAAGACGAATCTCCTGGGCGAAATCGGTATGCACGTTGCGGCGGGTGAAGATACGTGCTGGCTCGACGTGACGCCCGCCGAGCCGCCGGAGTGGGCCATCGATCCAAACACGAGTCAGTGTTACGAGTTTCGCGGTCAACCGCTGCAATGGTCGCAAGTGACGTTCCGCATGCGGCCGCGCGAGATTGCGACGGTGTACGCCGACATGGTGATGGGCCGCAAGGAATACCGTGATCTCGACGCCAAGCGCAAGATCTGGGCGACCGTGCATCGCACCAAAGGCGAGACCGCCGGTGATTGAATCGGCGGCCATATGATGCCTCATGCCGCGCATCGTCGTACTTGGTTCGATCAACATGGATCTCGTCGTGACGACGCCGCGTTTTCCTGCGCCGGGCGAGACGTTGCTGGGCGGCGCCTTTCAGACCTTTCCCGGCGGCAAGGGAGCGAACCAAGCCGTCGCCGCGGCGCGGCTCGGCGCCGAAGTCACCTTCATCGGCTGCGTCGGCCGCGATGCGTGGGGCGCGGAGCTGCGGGCTCTGCTCGCTTCGGAGAAGATCGACGTCGCGCACGTCCTCTCGCGCGGCGGCGAGCGCACGGGCGTTGCCGTCATCACCGTCGATGCCGCGGGACAGAACACCATCGTGGTCGCGTCGGGTGCGAACATGGCGCTCACGACGCGCGATGTCGAGGCGGCGCGCGAAGTGATCGAGCAGGCCGATGCAGTGCTGATGCAGCTCGAATCACCGCTGCCTGCCGTGCAGCGAGCCGCGGAGATCGCCCGGCAGCACGACGTGCCGGTTATTCTCAATGCCGCGCCCGCTCAGCGCCTTTCCGCCGCGCTGCTTGAGTGCGTGGATGTACTGATCGTGAACGAGGGGGAGAGCCGCATCGTCTCCGATCTGCACGACCCGGCGCTGTCGCACGCCCAGGTCGCATCGCACCTGTGTTCGCTCTCGGGCGGGCACGTGGTGGTGACGCTGGGCCGGGATGGCGCTGTGCACTGCGACGGCCAGACAACCACGCGGCAGCCGGCGCCGCGGGTGGAGGTCATCGACACCACAGCGGCCGGCGACGCCTTTGCCGGGGCCTGGGCGGTGGGCTGGTGCGAGGGGCTGAGCGTCGAGCAGACGCTGGCGCTGGCCAACGCGGCGGGGGCCGCGGCCGTCAGCCGCAAAGGGGCCATTCCCTCGCTGCCGCGCCGTGCGGAGGTCGAGTCGCTGCTTTCGGCGGCAGAAAAACGCCCTGAATGACCTTTGCCCGGCTGGTTTTGTGAAATGGGCAGGGAGATTGGGCCACATTGAGGAACAGATCGCCGCTGCCATGCATTAGAATGAGAGCCGCTCAAGGCTCATTCGCCTAAGGCGACCCTGAACGAGAACCCACGACCCCGGAGGAGAAGCAAATGTCACGCACCCATACGCCACGAGCCCTGCACATGCTGAGTTTCGCGCTGGCCGCCTCGATCGCCACCCCGTTTGCCTGGGCCGACCATGGCCAGGCCCGCTACGTCGAGCAGCCTGGCTACCAGGAGTTTTCAGGTTCAATGATCGCCCGCCCCTGGCCCGTGTCGCACTGGGTGCAACAGGGCCTGAGCGTCAATGACGCGCAGCAGCGCTACGACCAGGCGCTTGCCATGATCAGCGCCATCGCCGCGGTGCGCAACCACGTCTGGCAGACGGATCAGTACATCTTCAATCTGCCGATGGGCTTTACCGAAAACGGCGTGGCGGACCATCTGCTCGCCTCGGGCCTGTTCAAGTTCGTCGAGCCCAACTGGCGTGTCTACCCGCAGGACTGCCCGAACGATGCGCAGTTCGGCTCGCAGTGGTACCACGGCGTCGATCGCTTCGACTCCTGCGCCGGCTGGGACATCCACACCGGCACCTCCGAGGTGACCGTGGGCGTGTGCGACACCGGCGTGCGCGTCACGCACGAAGACATTCAACTGCACCGCCAGGAAGGCTACAACGCCGTTGATCGGCTTTGGGAGACTCAAGGCGGGCAGATCAACGACATCTACGGCCACGGCACCAACGCCACGGGCTGCGCCGCCGCCAATGGCGACAACGGCATCGGCGTGACCGGCATGGGCTGGAATCTCAGCCACCGCATGCTTCGCGTCACCAACAGCAGCGGCGGCGGCTCGTCCATCGAGTGGCTCAACCACGCGGCGACAACTGCAGTCGAGAACGGCGACAAGGTCGCGAGCCTGAGTTACAGCGGCGTGGACAACCAAGCCGTCCGCGACACGGCCACGTACATCAAGTCCATCGGCGGACTCATGATCTGGGCCGCGGGCAACTCCAACCAGAACATGACCACCAACGACCGTGACGCTGACGACGTGATGATTGTCGGCGCCGTGAGCCGACAGGATGTCAAGTCGTCGTTCTCGAACTACGGCCGCATGGTCGATCTCGTCGCGCCCGCCGAGGAAGTCTGGAACATCACCAGCGAGGGCGACAACCAGTATCGCAATTTCAGCGGCACCAGCGCGGCCTGCCCGCAGGTCTCGGGCCTGGCGGCGCTGCTCTGGTCCACGAATCCAGCACTGACGCCCGACGAGGTCGAGTTCTTCCTCAAGACCACCTGCAACGATCTCGGCGCGCCGGGCCTCGATGACACCTACGGCTACGGCCGCATCAACCTGCGCAATGCCATTGAAGCGGCCTACTCGGGTGAAATTCCGATGCGGCTGACCACGTCGCGCTTCGTCGCGGGCGTGAACGGCGACGCCGAAGTCACCCGCGCCACTCCCGGCGCTACGGTCGTGTTCGTCTACAGCGTGCGTGGCCTGGGCAGCACCTATGTGCCTCAACTCGATGTGACGCTCGATCTGGCCAGTCCGGTTCAGGCCGGCATCCGAACCGCCGACCAGGACGGCTACGCCCTGCTGCGCAAGCGCATCCCGGCCAACTCGCAGGGGACCCGAATCTGGATGCAGGCGGCTGAGTTCCAGCGCATCAGCAACGTCGCCGAAGTCGTGATCGAATAACAGGGCCGAGTCCGGTTTTCAGCGATTCGCGACCCCCGCCGAGCCTGCCTCGGCGGGGGTTTTCTTTGGGCGCGGCAAACCCGATGGCTCACGCCTCTATGGTTCCACGACCTCTCCACTTCGCCACGAACGGAGCCTCGTGTGAAAAACTCCCGCTTGCACTCACTGCTGCTGGTTGTCATCGTGAACGTCCTGGCCGCGCCGCTTGTTCTCGCGCAGCCGTTTCGCATCACCGTCGTCGACTCGAAGACGCAGCGAGGCGTACCGCTCGTCGAACTGCGCACCGTCAACGAAGTCACGTACGTGACCGACAGCGCCGGCGTCGCGGCTATCGACGATCCCGGTCTGATGAACCAGCGCGTGTTCTTCTTTGTCAAGAGCCACGGCTACACGTTTCCCGCCGACGGGTTCGGCTACGAGGGAAAGGCGATCGAAGTGAAGCCCGGCGGCGAGGCGATGCTGCAGGTCGATCGCGTCAACATCGCTCAGCGCCTCTACCGCGTGACCGGCGAAGGGATTTACAGCGACAGCGTGAAACTCGGCGACACGCCGCCCATCGAGCAGCCCGTGCTCAACGCGCAGGTGACGGGGCAGGATTCTGTCCAGCGCATCATCTATCGCGGGCAGATTCACTGGTTCTGGGGCGACACGGGCCGCACGGCCTATCCGCTGGGCAACTTCTCCGGCTCGGGCGCGGTTTCCGATCTGCCCGGCAAGGGCGGGCTTGATCCATCGGTCGGCGTCAACCTGCGCTACTTCGTCAACGAGGAAGGCTTCAGCAAGAAGATGTGCCCGCTGGGCGACAAGCCCGGCCCAGTGTGGTTCGACGGCCTTGTGACGGCGAAGGACGAGTCAGGCCGCGAGCGGCTGCTGTGCCACTTCATCCGCGTGAAGACGCTCGGCGAGATCTACGAAGCGGGCTTTGCGCTCTACAACGATGACAAGGACATCTTCGAGCCGATCAGATCGATCCCCGTGGATGCGCCGCTGCACGCGCGGGCGAACCCGATCAAAGTCACCGAGAGCGGCGTCGAATACTACTACTTCCCTTCGCCCTACGCGCTGGTGCGCTGCCAGGCCGACTACGACAGCCTCATCGACCCTGAAGCCTACGAGGCGTACACGTGTCTGATAGAGGGCACGAAGTACGCCAAGGAAAACTCGCAGGTTGATCGCGACGCTTCAGGCAAACTGATCTACGCGTGGAAGCGCAACACCGGCCTCGTGGAGGCGAGCCAGCAACTCGAACTCATCAACGCCGGGCTGTTGAGCGAAGATGAGGCGCTCATCCAGACGCGCGACGTCGAGACCGGCGAAAAGGTCATCGGCCACAGCGGCTCGATCTACTGGAACGAGTACCGCCAGTGTTACATCATGATTCTGCAGCAACTGTTCGGCTCATCAGTGCTTGGCGAGGTGTGGTATCTCGAATCGCCCACGCTCATCGGGCCGTGGAGCGAGGCGCGCAAGATCATCACGCACGACAACTACTCGTTCTACAACGTCGTGCACCATCCGTTCTTCGACCAGGACGGCGGGCGGCTGATCTATCTCGAAGGCACGTACACGCGCAGTTTCACGAACAATCCGATCGCCACGCCGCGCTACGACTACAACCAGGTCATGTACCGCCTCGACCTGTCGGATCCGAGGCTGCACGCAAATTGAACGGCACGAGGAGGCGCTGGCGCTTGGCGCACATGCGAAACCGGCGCCGCTACTGCTTCTGATACATGTCGCCGCTGTCGGTGTCGAGGTCGGGCAGGGGTTTGGCGGGCAGTTCCCACCACGGCGGCATGTTGCCCAGCAGGCCGTTGCGCACGCCCGGCTCGCGGTATTCCGGCGCATCGCGGTAGGAAAGTTCCCAGCGGCGGCAGGTGGCCGGGGGGACGGCGATGGTCGAGCGGAGTTTGCCGTATTTCGTGCCGACGAGGAAGATCTGGTATTCGAGGCGGTCGGGACGTTCGACCTTGTCGGGGCCGCCGCCCTCGACAAAGCGTGTGACCATCTGATAGCCCACGGGAATGTCCTGCGTCCAGAGTTCTTCACCGGTTCGGACATCGACGAGCGTCAGCGTCGCGGGGTGAAACTCGGTGCTGGGCCAAGTCTCGGACGAGCCGGTCCAGCCTTGGCCGCCGGGGCGGTAGCCGCAGCCGGTGGCGACCAGTGCCGCGCAGGTGAGGATGGCCGCCCGTGCAGCCAGTCCGGGGCGACTTGCGGCGTGAATTGACTCTCCCATGCTCATCTCCTCACTTGCGTCCGCTGAAGTGGCTCACAATCCTAGCGCGCGACAGGAAGTCTTTCGGGCCCGCACGCCGCCGGGCTTGAGGCGGCGCTGCATGGGCCTGTGGGGCTCAGACCCCGGTTCTCCGGCGTCCGCCGACTGAATCGACGCCCGGCAGCGCGTATCCTCCCCATCTATGGCTCGTGCAACACCTCCCTGGCGCATCGGACACGGCTTTGATCTGCACCGTCTCGAGCCCATCGCGCCGGCCGGGGAGGGCCGGCCTCTGATCATCGGCGGAATCCGGATCGAGCACGATCTGGGGCCGGTGGGGCACAGCGACGGCGATGCCTTGCTTCACGCGGTGACCGACGCCATTCTCGGCGCACTGGGCGAGCCGGATATCGGCGAACTTTTCCCCGATACGAGCCCAAAATGGGAGGGGGCGGATTCGACGATCTTCCTGGAGGAAGCCGTAAGTCGAATGAGCACAGCTGGATACGAGTTAGGCAACCT